>DATHTC010000498.1:0-4453 GCA_035463735.1 Gaiellaceae bacterium
GCGTCGGCGCGCTTCGGCGCCCAGGCGGCGGCGGAGGTCCGCGTCCGCAAGGACGCGCTCGAGCGCTGCGCGGAGGCCGGCGCGGTCGCCCGGCTCGACGAGGAGGCCCGTGACGCCGTCCTCTACGAGCTCGGGGATCCCGCCGACACGCGTGGCCACGACCGGGCGCCCGTGCGCCATCGCCTCGAGCACGGCGAGCGGCAGGCCTTCGCGGTGGCTGGGGAGGACGACGACGGCGGCCTCGTCGTAGAGCCGCTCCAGCTCGTCGTGCGGGACGAAGCCGAGCGCGTCCGGGACGAGGTGGCGCAGGGGGCCGTCGCCGGCGACGACGAGCGGCAGGCCCCGCGCGGCGTCGACGAGGTCGGCGATGCCCTTCTCCGGCGAGAGCCGGCCGGCGTAGAGGATCGAGGGCTCGGCCGGCTCGGGCGTGGCCCGGTCAGGGAGCGTGACGCCGTTCGGGATCACGCGGACGTCGCGGGCGCCGTGCGCGCGGGCCATCTCGCCGAGCGCCTCCGAGACGCAGATCACGGTCTCGGCCCGCTGGAGGATCGCTCGCACGAGCCGGGGCGCACGGCGGGCGAGCTCGAGGTCGGAGAGGCGGCCGGCTGTGCCGCTCCCGTGGAGCGTGACGACGAAGCGCGTCCGCGCGAGTGCGGCGACGGCGCCGCCGGCGAGCCAGTGGGCGTGGACGAGGTCGGCGCCACGGGCTGCGCGCCGGAGCGCGCGCACCATGGACACGGCGAGCAGCGGGGCGCGCCACGGGCGGCGACGGAGGTTCCCGACGACGCCCGCGCCGTACGCGAGCCCCCAGTCGCGGTATGCGCCGGGCGCGAGGACGTCGACGTCGAGCCCCGCCTCCTCGAGCCGTTCCACGAGGTCCTTGACGAAGCGGCCGGCGAAGTCGCCCTCGTGGCGCGGGTACGAGGTCGTGAAGTGGACGACGCGGGGACGCGGTCGCGCCGGCGCGGCGTCGCGCGGGAGCGCGAGCGGGGGAGCCGGGGCGGTGGCGGCCATCCCGCCCGATATCGGCACCGGCGGCGGGAGCCTTGACCGCCGCCCCCGAATACGACCCGAAAGTGAGCAAGTACAGACTGTTACTTGCTCACTCGCAACCCACAACGCCTGTGGGCGATCGGGACGAATAGGGGCGGGGGTGCGCCGAACACAACGCGAAAGCAGACAAGTAACAGACTGCTACTTGTCCACTTCGAAGAGGGAATAACGGGCGTCCCGGTAGCGGGGCTCCAGCTCGAGCGGCGGGTCGAAGTGACGGCGGTCGACGAGGATCCAGCCGGCACCCGCACGGCGCGCGATCGAGAGGTCGCCGGTGCGGAGGAAGCGGTTCACCGTCGCCTTCCGCTCGTACGGCCGGTTCTTCTCCGTGTCGGCGACGTGTGCCGGCGGCGCGGCCACCACGTACAGCGGCGCCTGCGCGAGCAGGCGGTAGCTCGTCTCGACGTCGGAGAGCACGACGGCTCGCACCGGGAGGAGCTGCACGAGCGCGTCCGGCAGCGGCGGGCGCGCCGCCTCGCGCTCGTCCCAGTTCCACGCCGCGTGCACCCCCACCGGCAGGACGAAGAGGACGGCGGACGCACACGCGATCGCGCCGGGGCGCTCGTACCGTCGCTCGCGACGGCGAAGCGCCGCCCAGGCGAGCGCCGCCGCCCCGCCGAAGGCCGCGACCCACGTCGCCCATGTCGGCCCGCCCTCCTCCAGCACGTAGGCGAAGTCGCCCGGCCAGAGCAGCTGCGCGGCGACCCCCCCGACGAGTGCGAGCGGCGGCAGCAGCACGCCCGCCCAGCGCGCGAGCACCGCGAACCCTCCGGCGAAGGCGAACGCGAACGGGACGAAGCCGGCGGCGCGCCGTGCCTGCGACAGCGAGACGAGGTCCGCGAACGGTGCGAACACGAACGGCACGAGCACGAGCGTCAGCACGGCGACGCTCCCGCCGAGGACGAACGCCGCCCAGCGGCGGGACGACGCGAGCGCCGCCAGGGGGACGAGCAGGAGCGCGGCGACCGCGACCGCGCCCGTGCGCGCCACGACCTCCGGCGCCACCCGGTAGAGCGAGTCGGACCAGACGTCGAGCTGGTTCGCGTACCGGTCGATCCCGTGGCGGGCGCCCTCGGCCACGTCTTCGTCCGGCCGGTACGAGGCGGTGGTGCGCGCGACCGGGTAGAGCGCGGCGGCGACGGCGACCGTCGGGAGCGCGAACGCCCCGAGCGCGAGGCCGAGCTCGCGCCCGTCGCGGCGCGCCAGCAGCAGCCGTGCGCCCGCGAAGCCGCCGAGCGGGACGAGCAGGAAGAGCGAGTACGTCGGGTGGACGAGGGTGAGCGCGAGCGCCGCGGCGGCGACCGATGCGAGCACGCCCCGGCGCGGCTCGCGGAGCGCGACGAACGCGAGCGTGAGCGCGGCGGGGACGAGCAGCTGTCGGCTCGCCGTGGCAGGCAGCTCGAGCACGCGGTACGCGCCTCCGCTCCCCGGCGCGAGGGCGACGGGCGCGACCGCGGCCGCGGCGACCGCTCCGCCCATCCAGCGCGAGCGGAAGAGCGCCGTGCCGGCCTCGTACGCGACGAGCAGCGCGATCGGCGCCAGCACCTCCGACTCGTGGAGGACGACGGCCGCGGGGTCGACGTCGGCGAGCCATGCGACCGCCGCCAGGAAGGCGTGCCAGACCGGGAACGCGTAGCCCGGGTGGAGCCCGCCGTCGGCGAACTCCCCGAGCCCGGCCAGCGACAGCGAGTCGAGCTCGGCGAGCTTCCGCACGCGTCCGAGGTGGAACAGCGCGTCGCCCTCGACGGCCCCGGCGACCTGCCACAGCGCCACGCCGAGCAGCGCGCCCCCGGCGACGACGGCCGTGCCGCCGACGTCGAGCCGCGTCGGGGTACCTGGTACGTACCAGGTACCGATGACGAGGGTCAACGCCGCGCAGAGCGCCATCGTGAGGACGACGAGCCAGAACCCGGTGTGGAGGAGCACCGCGAGCGCGAGGCCCGCGGTCGTCGCCGCCAGCGCCCACGCGAGCCCCGCCGACCCCGCAGGAAGCCGCAGCACCCGCGCCGCGAGCAGGCCCGGCAGGAGCGCCACGAGGGTCGCCGTCGCGAGGCGCAGCCACAGCCCGACCCCGTGCTCGGGGAGGAGCCGCGCCACGAGCAGCGCCGCGACCGCGCCGGCCGCGAGCCTCATCCCGCGAGCAGCGACTGCACCGGCCCCGAGCGCAGCCACCGCGACGTGTCCGCGTACGCCCGCCCGCGCTCACCGCGGAACGCGATCCCTCGCAGCCAGAGCGACCACGCCAGCAGCCGCCGGGCGCGCTCCGCGTACCCGGCCCCGCGGTGCTTCAGGAGGAACCGCAGGTGCGCCGCGACGAGCTCCCGGAACAGCCGTCCGCCGTGCGCCGCGCCGAGCACGTGCACGACCTCGGCGTCCGGCGTGAACCACACCGACCAGCCCGCGTCGTGGAAGCGCCGGCACCAGTCCGTCTCCTCGCCGAAGAGGAAGAACGCCTCGTCCGCCTCGCCGACCTGCTCCACCGCCTCGCGCCGCGCGAGGAAGCACGCGCCCATCAGCCACTCGGCCTCCAGCGGCCGGTCGTGCGGGAACCCCGCGCCGTAATACGCGTTGAGCAGCCGCGACCGCGGGGCGAGCTTGCGCAGGAACAGGTACTCGGTCGCGAGCCGCCACAGCGTCGGGAAGCCGCGCACCGAGCGCTGCAGCCGGCCGTCGGGGTACCGCAGCCGCGGCCCGACGTACGCGGCCCGCGGGTGCGCGTCGGCGAACGCGACGAGCCGCCCGACCGCGTCGCCCACGACCCACGCATCCGCGTTCAGGAACAGGTAGTAGCGCGGGGACGAGGCCGCCCGCATGCCCGCGTTCCAGCCCGCGGCGAGGCCGAGGTTCTCCTGCTCGACGAGGATCGCGTCGGGGAACCGCTCGCGCACGAGGGCGACGGTCCCGTCGGTCGAGCCGTTGTCGACGACCACCGTCTCGAAGCGGCGGACGCTGTCGAGGCAGCGCTCGACGTACGCCTCCGCCTCGTACGTGACCACGACGACGGAGACGTCCCGTCGCGCTCCCGATCGCGTACCCGCCGGTTCACGCATGGCCGGGGCGGACGGCGCCGCGGAGCCCCTCCCAGGCGAGGATCAGCCCGCCGGGGATCGAGATCGCCAGCGTCACGATGAAGAACAGGAACCCGGTCGCGAACGCCGCGTCCGCGTCCACGCCGACCTGGCCGAGGAAGGAGACGAAGAACGCCTCGCGCACCGCGAGCCCGTTGATCGTGAACGGGACGAGGATGACGAGGAACAGGAGCGGCCCCATCACGTAGAAGACGCGCGGCGAGAGGTCGACGCCCGCAGCCTCGGCGCAGAGCCAGATCGCGAGCACCCGCACCGCCTGGAGCCCGAACGTCAGCACCCAGACCCCCACCAGCAGCCACGGGTGGTCGCGG
>DATHTC010000499.1:0-7296 GCA_035463735.1 Gaiellaceae bacterium
ATCCGTGGGCTGCGCGGCTGGGCCGCCGTGCCGACGATGGCGGTCCAGACGGCCGCGGTCGCCGTCCTCAGCGGCAGCGCGCCGCCGCCGGCGCTCGACGACCTCGTCGCGAGGATCGCGCCGCGCCCGCTCCTCCTCGTCTACGCGGGGCACGGGACGGGCGGCGAGGACCTGAACGAGGACTACTTCCGCCCCGCGCGCGCGCCGAAGGAGCTCTGGAGGATCCCGGAGGCGAGCCACGTCGGCGGGCTCGCCGCGCGGCCGGAGGAGTACGAGCGCCGCGTCGTCGGCTTCTTCGACCGCGCTTTCGGTGTCGGGCAACCGGGGCGCTAGCCCGCGGGCACGTCCGCGCCGACGGGCGGTACGGCCGCTGCCTCGCCCACGAGCATGGGTCTCGACCGCCGATGACTTCGCGGCGGTGGCGCCGTCTGTGAAGGCGACGGGACTCCCGAGAAAGGATCCACGATGCGCAAGCTGGTGGTCGGCACGTTCCTCACGATCGACGGTGTGATGCAGGGACCGGGCGGCCCGGACGAGGACCGCGAGGGCGGCTTCGGGCACGGCGGCTGGTCGTTCCACCTCTGGGACGAGGCGATGGGACGGAAGATGGACGAGTCGACGAACCGGGTCGGAGCGATCCTCTTCGGCCGCAAGACGTACGAGATCCTCGCCGCGCACTGGCCGAACGTCGGCGACGACGACCCGATGGCCGCGAAGCTGAACGCGGCCCCGAAGTACGTCGCCTCCCGCACGCTCGACGAGGTCACGTGGAACAACTCGACGCTCCTCCGCGGTGACGTCGTCGAGGCCGTCGCCAGGCTGAAGGAGGAGGACGGCGGCGAGATCCAGGTGATCGGCAGCAGCGACCTGATCCAGACGCTGCTCGCGCACGACCTCGTGGACGAGTTCCGCCTCTGGGTGTTCCCGGTCGTCCTCGGCGAGGGGAAGCGGCTGTTCGGCGGCGGGACGGTCCCCGCCGCGATGAAGCTCGTCGACACGGAGGTCTCGACCACGGGCGTCGCGATGCATACCTACGAGCGCGTCGGCGCGCCGACGTACGGGTCCTTCGCGCTCGAGGAGTAGCGCGTACGGGGGCGGCGGCGTGCGCCGCCGCCCCCGCTCGCGTAGCCTCCGCCCCGTGGACGCGCTGCGGTTCGCCGCGCTCCTCCAGGAGCTCCCGACCGACCGGACGCGCCTGCTCGACAACCTCGGCCGGATCCGGCGCGAGGTCGGCCCGGTCACCGCCGACCTCTCGGACGCACTCGCCGACCACATGAACATCCGGCGCGGCGAGGTGCACGAGGTGAAGTCGTTCTACTCCTTCCTCGAGGTGCCCGCCGACGCCCTCCGCGTCTGCGCGGGACCCGTCTGCGACTGCCTCGGCGCGCGGGAGCTGCTCGCGCGGACGGAGGAGCACGCGCCGCCCGGCGCCACGGTCGTCGAGGTTCCCTGCCTCGGCCACTGCGAGCTTGCGCCCGTCGCCACGCGCGGCGACACGATCCTCCCGTTCGGCCGCGACGAGCCGGTCGCGCACCGCACGAACGAGGGGCCTGCGCTGGGACTGCACCAACGCGACGGGACGCTCGACGACCACGCCGCCCGCGGCGGCCTCGCCCTCCTCGGCGCGCTGCCGCCGCGCGAGACGGTCGTCGAGCGGCTGAAGGCGGCCGGGCTCGCGGGCTACGGCGGCGCCGCGTTCCCGACGGGGCTCAAGTGGGAGGCCGTTGCGCGGGAGCCGGGCCCGCGCGTCGTCGTCGTCAACGCCGACGAGGGCGAGCCGGGGACGATCAAGGACCGGTACGTGATGGAGCTCCGGCCGCACCTGCTGATCGAGGCGACGGTGATCGCGATGCGCACGCTCGACGCGCTCGAGGGGTACGTCTACCTGCGCGAGGAGTACGCGACGGCGCGCGCGCGGCTGGCGGCGGCGATCGGCGAGTTCCGCCGCGCCGGGCTGCTCGACGGTCTCTCGCTCGAGCTCGTCGTGGGCGCCGGCGCGTACATCTGCGGCGAGGAGACCGCGATGCTCGAGTCGATGGAGGGCCGGCGCGGGATGCCGCGGCTGAAGCCGCCGTTCCCGAGCAGCTACGGGTACCTCGGTCGCCCGACGCTGATCAACAACGTCGAGACGCTCGCGCACGTGCCCGCGATCATCGCCCGCGGCGGCGAGTGGTGGGCCGGGCTCGGCCGGCGCGGCGCGGCCGGGACCCGTCTCTGGTCGGTCTCCGGCGCCGTCCGCGCGCCCGGGTGCTACGAGGCTCCGAACGGGATCACCGGGCGCGAGCTGCTCGAGGAGCACGGCGGCGGCGCGACCGAGGCCGTGGGCGCGGTCGTCCCCGGCGGCGCCGCGAGCGGGATCCTCCCGCCCGCCGCGCTCGACGCCCCGCTCACGCGCGAGGGGCTCGCCGAGTGGGACGCCGGCCCGGGCTCGGGCGGCTTCCAGGTCTTCCCCGCCTCGTACCCGCCGCGCCGCCTGCTCGCCGAGACGATGCGGTTCTTCGCCGAGGAGTCCTGTCAGAAGTGCACCCCGTGCCGCATCGGCAACCGCGCCCTGCACCACCTGTTCGCCGGCGAGCTCGAGATGACCCGCGAGAAGCTCGACGAGTGGCTGGCGACGATGCAGCGGACGTCGATCTGCGGGCTGGGCCAGGCGGCGCCGTTCCCCGTGCGGAACGCGCTGCGCCACTGGCCGGACGTGCTCGAGCCCCTACCATCGCGGTGATGGTCGAGTTCACACTCGACGGCGCCCGCGTCAGCGCCCCCGAAGGCGAGCTGCTCGTGCACGCGGCCGCGCGCCACGGCGTGTTCGTCCCGACGCTCTGCCACGACGCGCGGCTCGACCCCTACGGGGGCTGCCGCATGTGCGTGGTCGAGGTGGAGGGCTCGCCGCGGCCGCTGCCGGCGTGCGCCACGCGCGTCGCCGAGGGGATGGTCGTGTCGACGAACGGCAGCGCCGAGCGCGACCGCAGGACACTGACCGAGATGCTGCTCGCCGAACACCTGAGCCCGAACCCCGGCGGCCGCCCGAACGAGCTGCTCGACCTCGCCGCCGAGCTGGGGGTCGCGGCGCCGTTCGTGCTCCCCGACGCGGCCCGGGAGCCGTACGAGGATCGCAACAAGCTGATGGGCTACGACCCCGACGCGTGCATCCTCTGCGGCCGTTGCGTGCGCTACACGCAGGAGGTGATGCAGTGCTCCGCGCTCTCGATCGAGGGCAAGGGCCCGGAGGCGCGCGTCGTTCCCACCCACGGCCTCTCGTGGCTCGACACGGAGTGCGAGCTCTGCGGCGGCTGCCTCGGCACGTGCCCGACCGGCGCCATCTACGAGAAGTTCCTCGAGGACGCGCCGGCAGGGCACGAGCGCTCGCTGCGGAAGGTCAAGTCGACCTGCACCTACTGCGGCGTCGGCTGCCAGATCGACCTCCACGTCGACCCGGCGACGGAGCGGATCGTGAAGATCACCTCCGACCCCGGCTACGTATCGAACGAGGGCAACCTCTGCGTCAAGGGTCGCTTCGCGTTCAACTTCGTCCACCACCCGGACCGCCTCACGGAGCCGCTCGTCCGGCGCGAGGACGGCGAGCTCCACCCCACGACCTGGGACGACGCGCTCCGCGTCGCCGCAGCGGGCCTGAAGGGGGTGAAGGAGCGGCACGGCCCGCAGTCGGTCGGCGTGCTCGCGTCGGCGCGACTGACGATGGAGGAGAACTTCCTGATCCAGAAGCTCGCGCGCACCGGGCTCGGCACGAACTCGGTCCACTCCTGCGAGGCCACCTGACACGCGCCGACCCTCTACGGCCTGGTCAGGTCGTTGGGCAGAGGAGCAAGCACCAACTCGATCCCAGAGATCGAGAACGCCCGTTTCCTGTTCGTGATCGGCTCGAACACGACGGAGGCGCACCCGGTGCTCGCGCTGCGGATGAAGAAGGCGGTGCGGCGCGGGGCGACGCTCGTCGTCGCCGACCCGCGGCGGATCTGGCTCACGAAGCTCGCGAAGCGGCACCTCCAGCTCCGCCCGGGCACCGACGTGTGGCTGCTGAACGCGATGCTCCACGTGATCCTCGACGAGGGGCTCGAGGACCGCGACTACGTCGCCGCGCACACGGAGGGGATCGAGGCGCTCGCCGAGGTCGTCGCGCGCTACCCGCCGCGCGAGGCGGAGCGCGTCACTGGCGTGCCCGCGGAGGCGATCGCCGAGACGGCGCGCGAGTACGCGCGGGAGCGGCACGCGGCGGTCTTCTACACGCTCGGGATCACCGAGCACGCGTCCGCGATCGACAACATCTGGTCGCTCTCGAACCTCGTCCTGCTCACCGGGCACCTCGGCTACGAGTCGACGGGATTGAACGCGCTGCGCGGGCAGAACAACGTCCAGGGGCTGAACGACGCCGGCGCGAACCCGGCCTACCTGCCGGGCTACCAGGCGCTGGACGACGACGAGAACCGTCGCAAGTTCTCCGAGGCGTGGGGCGTCGAGGTGCCCGAGACGCCGGGCTACCGGCTCGACCAGATGATCTCCGGGCTGCACGACGGCCGCGTGCGCGCGCTCTACCTGATCGGCGAGAACCCGGCGCAGACGGAGCCGAACGCGCACCACGTCGAGGAGGGGCTCGACGGGCTCGAGTTCCTCGTCGCGCAGGACCTCTTCCTCAACGACTCGACCCGCCGGTACGCCGACGTGGTGCTGCCGGCGTCGAGCTTCGCCGAGAAGGAGGGCACGTTCACGAACACGGAGCGGCGCGTGAACCGCGTGCGCAAGGCGGTGCGCTCGCCCGGCCAGGCGCGGGAGGACTGGCGGATCGTCGTCGACCTCGCGAACGCGCTGGGGCTCGCGTGGAGCTACGCGTCGGCGGAGGAGGCGTGGGACGAGTTCGCCGACCTCTCGCCGAACTGGTCCGGGATCCGCTACGACCGCCTGGAAGAGCAGGGCCTCCAGTGGCCGTGTACCGACCGCGACCACCCCGGTTCGCCGTATCTCCACGCCCCGCACCCCGCGCGACCGAACGGCAAGGGTCGGTTCTTCCCCGTCGAGTACCAGCCGCCGATCGAGCAGCCCGACACGCAGTACCCGCTCGTGCTCTCCACGGGTCGGACGCTCTACCACTACAACTCGGCCGGGATGACGATGCGCGAGGCCGGCGTCGTGCAGAAGCAGGAGGACCCGTTCTTCGAGATCAGCCCCGAGGACGCGTCCGCGCTCGGGATCGCCGACGGCCAGTGGGCGCGGCTCGTCTCCCGGCGCGGCTCGCTCGAGGCACGCGCGGCGATCGGCGACCGCGTCTACCCCGGGCTCATCTGGATGGCGCTCCACTTCGCGCAGGCGAAGGTGAACTGGCTCACGCACGACGTCGGCGACCCGCTGATCGGCACGCCCGAGTACAAGGTGTCGGCGGTGCGGGTCGAGCCGCTCGCACGGTGACGTCGCTCGCCGCGCCGCCGCTCGCGGGGCGCTTCGGCACGCCGTACCTCTACCGCGACCGGTGCGAGTCGACGCAGTCGCTCCTCCACGAGACCGAGCGCGAGGGCGCGGTCGCCGTCTGCGACGAGCAGACGGCCGGGCGCGGCCGCCACGGGCGGTCGTGGGTCGCGCCGGCCGGGACGTCGATCCTCTGCTCGACGCTGCTGCGCCCGCCGACCGGCCGCCGGCTGCCGGAGCTCTCGCTCGTCGCGGGCATGGCCGCCGCCGACGCGGTCGAGGAGGCGCTCGCCCTGACGGCGCAGCTCAAGTGGCCGAACGACGTGATGGTCAACCGGCGCAAGGTCGCGGGCGTCCTGGCGGAGGCGCGCGGGGAGGCGGTGATCGTCGGGATCGGGGTCAACGTGAACCAGACGCGGGAGCAGCTCCCCCCGGATGCGGCGACGCCGCCCGCCTCGTTGCGGACGGTCGACGGCACCGTCCGCGACCGCGGGCCGATCCTCGCGGCGCTCCTCGCACGGCTCGAGCTCCACTACGACCGCTGGCGCGACGGCGGGCTCGACGCGATCTACGACTTCCTCGGCGCGCGGGACTTCCTCCGCGGCCGCCGGGTCGAGGTCGGCGGCCTCGCGGGCACAGCCTCGGGAATCGATCGACGCGGGCGGCTGGTGCTGGCGACGGACGGGGGCCTGCGGGCGGTGGAGAGCGGGGAGGTGACGTATGAGCGGTGAGCGGCGCGAGACGCCCGACGAGGCGATCCCGCAGGATCCCGGCATCCCAGGCTTCGACACGATCGCCGACGCGCAGAGCCCGATCCCGGACGAGAAGGACGAGGACGCCGAGCCGCGGGAGCGCGTGGACGACGTCGACGAGGAGGGCCACATGACCGCGGGCGACCCCGGCGAGCCCTCGGCGGGATGAGCGGCCCGACCGGGCCGACGACGGCGGCCGTGCTCGTCCCCGTCTACCGCGACGCCGCCGGCGAGACGAGGGTGGTGCTCGTCGTCCGCGGGCCGCGCGGCGTCCACGGCGGGCAGCTGGGGCTCCCGGGCGGCAAGGCCGAGCCGGGGGACGGCTCGCCGCTGGAGACCGCGCTGCGCGAGGCGGAGGAGGAGGTCGGGCTCGCGCGGGCGGAGGTCGCGGTCGTCGCCGAGCTCGAGCCCGTCGAGACCCGGGTCTCCGGCTACCGCGTCCACCCCTTCGTCGCGCGCGTCCCCCCGGACACCGCCTGGCTCGCGCGGGAGGGCGAGATCGAGGCGGTTGTGACGCCGGCGGCGGGCCCGATCCTCGACCCGTCGGCGCGCGAGGTGCGCGAGCTCCTGCCGGCGTCCTGGCCCGGCCCCCGCGGCGTCGAGTGCGTCGCGGTCGAGGGATACCTGCTGTGGGGGTTCACGCTGCGGCTCCTCGACGTGGTCCTCCCTCGCGTCCTCGCCGGGGAGTGGGCCGTCTGAGGGCGGCGGACGCCACGGCCGTCGAGGTGGACACGCCGCACGGCCCCGCGCGCGTCCACCTGCGTCCGGTCGAAGCTCCGCGCGCGGCGCTCGTGCTCGGCCACGGCGCGGGCGGCGGCGTGGCGGCGCGCGACCTCGTCGCGGCGACCGAGGCGGCCCTCGCGGTGGACGTGTCGGTCGCGCTCGTGGAGCAGCCGTACCGCGTCGCCGGACGACGGTCGCCCGCGCCGGCGCGGCAGCTCGACGCCGCCTGGGCCACGGTGGTCGAGCGCCTGCGCGGCGAGGAGCTCCGAGGACTGCCGCTCGTCGTGGGCGGCCGCTCGGCGGGCGCGCGCGTCGCCTGCCGGACCGTGGCGGCGACCGGCGCCGTCGGCGTCCTCTGCCTCGCGTTCCCGCTGCAGCCGAGGCGGCGCTCCGGCCCGTCGCCGCC
>DATHTC010000500.1:0-5053 GCA_035463735.1 Gaiellaceae bacterium
GGCGGCGCCTCCACGCCCCCGCGCCGAGCCAGTCCGGCGCCTCCTCGTCGGGCTCGGCCTGATCGCCGGGCTCGCGGCCCTCGTCTGGGCCGTCGAAAGCCGTACGGGATGGGACGCGCTGGGGAGGGACACGCGCGACGCGGCTGCGGCCCGCTTCTCCGCCGAGGCGTCGCGCATCGCAGGCAAGCCCGTGACGATCCGCTGTGACGAGGCGGGCGACTACGTCGGCGCGGTGCAGGACGCGGACGGCGTGGCCGCGGTCGGCGGGGAGTTCGCCTACCTGACGCCGCAGCGCTGCCTCGACCTCTACCGGCTCGCGTTCGACGGAGAGGTGCGCGGCAGCCAGACGGGTCGCGCGGTCGCCGTGCTGGCACACGAGGCGTGGCACCTGCGGGGCCTGCGAGACGAGGGCACGACGGAGTGCTACGCGCTGCAGAGCGGCGTCGAGCTGGGGCGGCGCCTCGGCCTCTCCGAGGGGGAGGCCCGGCAGCTGATGCGGCAGCAGCTGGCGGAGAACGCGCTCCACGGCCGCGGGAGCGCCGAGTACCTCGTCCCCGCCGAGTGCCGCGACGGCGGCCGGCTCGACCTCCGTCCGAACGACGACGCGTTCCCGTAGCGGCCGGCGTCAGGCGGCGCTCTCGGCCAGGCGCGCGGCGAGGGCGCGGACGCTCGCACGAAGCTCGTCGGGGCGCCGGATCGTGAACGTGCAGTCGAGTCGGGCGAGCAGCGTCGCCGTCCACTCGAGCGAGCTCACGCGCATGCGGAGCAGCGTTCCGCCGTCCGTCTCGACGAGCTCTGCGAGCGTCGCTTGGAGTCGGCGCGTCGCCTCCGCCGGTGGGAGGTCGAGCAGCACCTCGACCTCCCACGGCCAGGGGACGCGCGCGAGCGAGCGGCTGACGTGCGC
This sequence comes from Gaiellaceae bacterium, assembly GCA_035463735.1. Classification (GTDB taxonomy): domain Bacteria; phylum Actinomycetota; class Thermoleophilia; order Gaiellales; family Gaiellaceae; genus DATHTC01. Next base: position 905 of record DATHTC010000500.1, read on the forward strand.
CACCGCGTCGAAGTCCTCCGGCGGCGCGACCGCGATGCCGTCCGTCACCTCCATGCGGCGCATCCGGTCGACGCGGAAGGTGCGCATCGCGTCGCGCCCGTGGTCGTGCGCGGCGAGGTACCAGCGGCCCGAGTGCACGACGAGGCCGTGCGGGCTCAGCTCGCGCTGCGTCTCCTCGCCCTCGTACGAGCGGTAGCCCGCCCGCACCCGCCGCCGCCGCCGGACCGCTTCGGCGAGCCGCAGCACGGTGTCGCCCGCGACGGGTGTGCCCGACCGCGCGGGCGCCGTGAAGCCGAGCGTCGCCTCGAGCGCCTCCACGCGCCGGCGCAGCCCGTCGGGGAGCACGCGGTGGATCTTCTCGAGCGCGCCGTCGACCGACGCCGAGCCCGCGACGAGCCCGAGCCGGCGCGCAGCCACGAGCCCGAGGACGACGACGACCGCCTCGTCGTCGTCGAGCATCAACGGCGGCAGGCGGTAGCCCGGTCGCAGGCGATAGCCGCCGCCGACGCCGCGCTCGCCCTCCACCGGGATCCCGAGCTCCTGCAGCGTGGCGACGTAGCGTCGAACCGTCCGCCGGTCGATCGCGAGCTGGTCGGCGAGCTCGCGGCCGGTCGTGAGCGGCTTCGTCTGGAGCAGCTCGAGGAGCTCCAGCAGGCGGGAGGTGGGCGCCAGCACGTCGCGCAGTCAAGCAGACATAGAGGGCCGGAGTCGCCCTATTTCGGCGGTAGTGTCGGGCGATCACGAGAGGAGGGACTGGATGGGTGGCACGACGCAGGTGAGGGCGACGGCGCGGGACTTCGACTTCTGGATCGGTCACTGGCGGGTACGCAACCGGCGGCTCCGCGAGCGCCTCGCGGGCTCGGACGAATGGGAGGAGTTCCCGGCGACGGTCGACGCCCGGCTGATCCTCGACGGGCTGGGCAACGAGGACGAGTTCCACACGGACCACGACGGCGGGTTCGTCGGGATGTCGTTCCGTTTCTTCGATCCCGAGGCGGAGCGGTGGTCGATCTACTGGGCCGACAGTCGCCGCCCGGGGGTCCTCGACCCGCCGGTGTTCGGGCGCTTCTCGGGCGACACGGGAGTGTTCGAGGGCGAGGACACGTTCGCCGGGCGTCCGATCGTCGTGCGCTTCACGTGGTCGGGCGTGACCACGCCCACGCCGCGCTGGGAGCAGGCGTTCTCCGCCGACGGCGGCGAGACCTGGGAGACGAACTGGGTGATGGACTTCACGCGCGCGGGACGCAGCCGGTGAGCGTGCTCGAGCGGCTGGGCCGGGTCGCGCCCGACTACGTCCACGCGTCGAAGCTCGCCCGGCCGCGGCAGAGCCTCCTCGTGGGCGGCGCGGCGCTGAAGTGGTACGACGTCGCGCCGGCGGACGCGCCCGTCCCCCGCGAGATTCGCGAGTTGGCGCGGGCGGCGCTGACGGAGGCCTCGGCCACGGGCGAGCTGACCGTGCCGGGCGACCTCGGCTTCGTGATCCTGCACCGCTGCGGCGCGTCCTTCTACTTCCTCCTCGCGTGCACGTGGCGGAACGACAACGAGCTGTGGGAGACGGTCATGGCCAAGGACGGGGAGGAGGATCCGGCGTTCCACCCGTGGCCCGTCGACGGGGCGCACCGGCCGACCTTCTGCGTCTGGGAGCTCGGCGCCGTCTGCCACGAGCAACACGCCTGGAGCCGGTACCTCCGCTCGCGCCGCGATGCGGCCGCGAAGGCGGCGTACCTGCGGACGTGGTACGAGGGGCCGGTCTGAGCCGGCGCGCCTGATCGCCGGGGTTCGTGGTGGATAATCGGGGGCGTGGGCGACGCCGCCGCCCCCGCACCACGCCCGAGGCTCGAGCTGGTCGGTCGCGAGGCCGAGCTAGCGCGGACCGAGGCGTTCCTCGCCGCGGTTCCGCACGGCGCGCTGGCGCTCGTCGTCCGCGGCGAGATCGGCATCGGGAAGACCGCGCTGTGGCGGGCGGCGGTCGCGTCGGCGCGCCGATCGGGGTACGAGACCCTCGTCGCGCGGCCCGCCGAGGAGGAGCTCTCGCTCGCGCTCGGCGGGCTCGTCGACCTCCTCGACGACGTCGTCGACGTGGATGCGTTTCGCGCCGTCGACGACCCGGTCGCCCGCGGCCGCGACGTGCTCGGTGCGCTCCGCGAGCTGGCGGGGCGGCGTCCCGTACTCGTGGCGATCGACGACCTCCAGTGGCTCGATGCCGTGTCGGCCCGCGCGCTCCGGTACGCGCTCCGCCGACTGGACGAGGAGCCGGTCGGCCTGCTCGCGACGGCGCGCCCGTCGGAGCGCGTCGACCCGCTCGGCGCGGCTGCGCTCCTCCCGCCAGGCCGCTGCGAGACGCTCGAGCTCGGCCCGCTCGGCCTCGACGGGCTCCGTCGGCTCCTCGCCGGGACGGTGGCCACGATCTCGCGCCCGGCCTTACGCCGGATCCACGAGGTCTCGCACGGGAACCCGCTGTTCGCCCTCGAGCTCGCGCGGCAGCTGGACGCGGAGGGCAGGCGCGAGCTGCACGTCGACGTCGCGCTCCCGCTCCCGGAATCCGTGAAGGACGTGATCCTCCGCCGGCTCGACGCCGTGCCCCGTGAGCTCGTGCCGCTCCTCGAGATCGCCTCTGCGCTGGGGCGCACCTCCCTCCGGGAGCTGCGCGACGCGGTGCCCGGTGGCGACCTCGACGCTCTGCTCACCGCCGCCGAGCGGGAGGGGCTGCTGGCGGTCGACGAGCAGCTCGAGGTCCGCTTCGCCCACCCGCTCGTCGGCTCCGCGGTGCGGGCCCGCATGAGCCCGGTGCAGCGCCGCGCGCTCCATGCCCGCCTCGCCGAGCTCGTGACGGAGCCGGACCTGAGGGCGCGTCACCTCGCGCTCTCGACGGATGAGCCCGACGCTGCCGTCGCCGAGCTCCTCGCGGCCGCCGCAGACCGGGCGCGCGCCCGGAGCGCCTTCGACGTGGCCGCGGACTTCGCCGGTCACAGTCGCCGGCTGACGTCGCCGGACGACGTCGAAGCGAGGCGGCGTCGGGCGCTGGTGGAGATCTCGAGCCTCGCCGCGGCCGGAGCGATGAGTCGTGCGCTCGTCCTCGCGGACGAGCTGATCGCCGCGCTGCCGCCCGGGCGCGGGCGCGCCGAGGCGCTCGTGGAGTGTGCGCAGCTCGAGGACGACGACCTCGAGCGTGGCGAGGCGCTCCTCGCGCGCGCGCTGGAGGACGCCGGTGAGGACGCGTCGCTGCGCGGACGCGTGCTCGACCAGCTCGGCTGGCTCCGCGGCGTGTTCCGCGGAGACCTGAGGGCAGGCATCGAGTGCGCCCGCGAGGCGTTCGCAATCGCCGAGGCGAGCGACGACGCGCAGTTCCGGATGTCTGCCGCCGCCGGGCTCTCGAACATGGAGACGCTCGCGGGCTCGCCGCGACCCGAGCTGATGGCGACGGCGGTGGCGATCGAGGAGGAGGTCGGGCGGCCGCCGCTGTGGTCGGGCCCCCGCGTCCTGCTCGGCGAGCAGCTGCTGTGGGCGGGGAACCTGCCCGCGGCGCGGGCGGTGCTCGAGGCGGCGGACGCCGAGGCCGCGCGCTCGGCGAACGAGCGGTGGCGACCCTACGGCCTCTACGACCTCGCCGCCGTCGAGTGCGCGGCCGGCAACCTCCGGCTGGCCGACGAGCTCCTGCACCGCGCGATGGAGGCCGCGCGGGACGCCGAGGACGCGCACGTGGAGAGCTGGATCTTCTACCGGCTCGCGCTCGTGGCCACCTGGCTCGGCCGGGCCGACGAGGCGCGTGCGGCGGCGGCGCGCCGGCTCGAGGTCGCCGGCCGGCGGGGAGAGCGGCCCGGGATCGCGCGGGCGCGCAGCGTCCTCGGGCTCCTCGCGCTGTCGGAGGGGGACGTCGCTGCCGGGGCGGGCGAGCTCACCGCGTCCGCCGAGCTCCTCGACGAGCTCGGCTTCGCCCACCCGGGCGCGATCCCCGCCCTTCCCGACGCGGTCGAGGCGCTCGCGCTCGCCGGCGACGTGGAGCGTGCGCGGGCGTTCCAGGGACGGCTCGAGGCGCAGTCGGCGACGGTCGGGAGCGCATGGGTGCTCGCCGCCGTCGAGCGCGGTCGCGGGACGGTGCTGCTGGCGGACGGGCGCGCGGAGGCCGCCGCGCGGCAGCTCGGCGACGCG
>DATHTC010000501.1:0-3208 GCA_035463735.1 Gaiellaceae bacterium
CTGCACGCGGCGCAGCGCGCCCGCCGCGGCCAGCGCCAAGGCCACCCAGCCTTGCCGCCGTCCGCGTCGACCACGCTGCTTGGTGCATGCCCTCCCCGCGGACACGCCCATTCCACAGCAAGCCTCTAGCGCGGCGCCGCCGTCGATCCGCCGGGCCGGAGCTTCGGCGGGAAGACGTAGTGCGGCAGCGGCCGCGCAGGGTCGTCGATCAGCCGGCGCAGCGCGTCGACCGCGGTCTCCGCGATCTCGGCGATCGGCTGCGCGATCGTCGTCAGGCGCGGCTCGGTCCAGTCCGCGGCAACACCGTCGAAGCCGACGACCGAGAGGTCCTCGGGCACGCGGAGGCCGCGCCGCGACGCCTCCTGGACGACGCCGATCGCCATCACGTCGGAGGAGCAGATGACGCCTGTCGGCGGCGGGGCGTGCTCGAGCAGGGAGGAGAGGGCGCGCCGCCCGCCGCGAACGCTGAAGTCGGCGTGCGCGACGAGGCCGTTCGCGTCGAGGCCGGCGGCGAGCAGCGCCGCCTCCCGCCCGCCGTTCTTCAGCTGGGTCGGCAGGTAGTGCTCGGGCCCGGCGACGAAGCCGATGCGCTCGTGCCCGAGCTCGATCAGGTGGCGAGTCGCGAGCTCGCCCGCCGTCCGCTCGTCGACGCCGACCGACGGGACGTCGAGCCCGAGCAGCGTGCCGTTGACGAACACGATCCTCGCTCCCTCGGCGATCAGCCGCCCGTAGTGGCCGTGGTCGCCGCTGAGGTTCGTCAGCTCGCACGAGATGAAGATCATCCCCTCGACGCCGCGGTCGAGGAGCATGTGGACGTAGTCGACCTCGCGGTACGCGGCGCTCTGGGTGTTGCAGAGGATCGACGCCAGTCCCGACGGAGCCGCCCGCGTCTCGATCGCCTCGGCGAGCGCCGGGAAGATCGGGTTCGCGAGCTCGGGCACGAGCAGGCCGATGACGCCGGTCGCGCCGCGACGGCCGGGCGGCACGTAGAGCAGCTCGCGCATCGCGCGCTCGACCCGGTCCCGGGTCTCGCTGCGGACGTTCGGCCCGCCGCTCGCGACGCGCGACGCCGTCGCCACGCTCACACCGGCGCGCTGCGCCACGTCGCGAAGTGTTGCCACGCAACGGTATGTAACAGATTTCAGCGGCGTACCCAAGTGCGACGTGTCGATGTGCGGCTTTTCCACAGTGCGATTGCGGCTTTCTACGCGCCGCCGTCGACACTCTTGACTTTCTCTCGGCAGCAGCTTAGGGTCACGCAGCGTTTCATGCCGGTTACGACGCGTTTCAACGAGGTTCCCCCGGCCGAGCCGGTGGAGGCCCGTCAGCGGGCCCGGTGCGCATCCCGCGCCCCGGGCCGCGAGGCCGGCGACACACGGAACGGAGGAGGCTGCACACGATGAATCTCAAGAGACGCTTGCTCGGTCTCGTCGCGGTCGCGTCGGTCGTCGCGCTCGCGGCGGTCGCCGGGGCGACGACGAGCCCGGCTGCCGCGGCGCCGAGCGCCGGCGAGGCCGCCGCACGGACGGTGACGATCTGGGCCGACGCGGACCGCAAGGCCGCGGTCGACCGCGTGGCCGGTGCCTGGGGCCGCGCCCGCGGCGTCGAGGTCAACGTCGTCCAGAAGGACTTCGGGAAGATCCGCGACGACCTCAAGACCGCCCAGGTCGAGAGCGCACCCGACGTGATCGTCGGCGCGCACGACTGGACGGGCGAGCTCGCGGCCAGCGGGCTCGTGCTGCCGCTCTTCCCCTCGCGTACGACGAGGGCGCAGTTCCCGGCGTACACCCTCGACGCGTTCTCGTACGGCACGGCCGTCAAGCGCCTCTACGGCGCCCCGGTCGCTGTCGAGAACATCGGCCTCGTCGTCAACACGAGGCTCGCGAAGGTGCCGAAGACCTTCGCCGACCTGCAGCGGCAGGCGCTCGCGTTCAAGCGCAAGCGCTCCGGCAACCTCGCCATCGCCGTCCAGCAGGGGGCGAACGGCGACGCGTACCACATGTACCCGTTCTTCTCCGGCCTCGGCGGCTACATCTTCGGGAAGAACCGGGCCGGCAACCTCGACCCGTCCGACATCGGCCTGAACTCGCGGCGGTTCCTCCGCAACGCGCCGATGATCGACACGTGGAACAGGCTCGGCCTCGTGAACGCGAAGGTCGACGACGCGGCCGCGCGTGACGCGTTCCTCAAGGGCCGCGCCGCATTCTGGATCACCGGGCCGTGGTTCGCGGACACGATCAAGAAGGCCCGGATCCCGTTCCGGGTGGTGCAGATGCCGCGGATCAAGTACGCCTCGGTGCCGTTCCTCGGCGTGCAGGGCTTCATGGTCACGAAGTTCTCGTCGCAACACGGCGTCGAGAGCCTCGCGAAGGACCTCGTCGGCGCCTACATGATGTCGGCGGCGTCCCAGCAGGCCCTCGCCGCGGCGAACGGCCGCTTCCCGGCCAACACCCGCGCCGGCGCGCGCGTCACCGACCCGGTGCTGAAGCAGTTCGGCGCCGCGGGCAAGGGCGGCGTGCCGATGCCGAACATCCCGCAGATGTCGAGCGTCTGGTCCGACCTCGGCGCTGCGTGGGTGAAGTCGACCAAGGGCGCGGGCGCCACCAGGGCGCGCGTCTCCTTCACGGTCGCCGCACGCAACATCGCGAACAAGATCGGCTAGCTCGACCCGGGTGGGCGGGGCCTCGCGCCCCGTCCGCCACCCCTCGGTCATGGCCACCACCGCCCCGCAGGCACCCGCCGCCCCCGCTCCGCTCGGGATCACGGCGTGGTCGCTCCCCTCGCGCGCGGTCGCCGCGCTCTCCGGGACGGTCGGCTTCACGCTCAAGCTCTTCTTCCTCGCGCTCGTCAACGCGATCGCCGTCTGGGCCGCGTTCGTGCTGGCGACGGACGAGAAGTGGATCGCGCTCCTCGTGCTCGTCGCGGCGACGCTGGCGATCGACGTGATCTACCTGATCCCGGGGAAGCTGTTCCCGCTCAAGTTCCTGATCCCCGCGACCGTCTTCCTGCTCGGCTTCCAGGTCGCGCCGATCCTCTACAACGTCAACGTCGCCTTCACCAACTGGTCGACGGGCCACATCCTCACGAAGGACGAGGCGATCGTCGGGATCCAGCGCGCGTCCCTCGGCCAGAGCCCGGACGCCGCCATCTACGTGATGGCGCCGGCGCGCGACGAGGACGGCGACCTCGTTCTCCTGCTCGTGGACGA
>DATHTC010000502.1:0-7382 GCA_035463735.1 Gaiellaceae bacterium
GGTCGGGCTCTTCGCCTCCGCGCTCGGCAGCCGGGCCGCCGTGATCGCGCACTGCGGCGCGCAGACGACGGCCGACACGGTCACGCTCGCGGCGGCGGCCGGGGAGGACGGCGCCGACGCGGTCGCAGTGATCGCTCCGCCGTACTTCCGCCTCGACGACCGCGCCCAGCTCGCGCACCTGGCCGCCGCGGCGGAGGCCGCCGCGCCGCTGCCCTTCTACGTGTACGAGTTCGCCGCGGCGAGCGGGTACCCGGTGCCGGTCCCCGTGCTCGAGGCGCTGCGCAAGCGGGCGCCGAACCTCGCCGGCCTCAAGGTCTCCGACACGCCGTGGGACGCATTCGCGGCCTACCTCGTCGAGGGGCTGGACGTGTTCGTCGGCCCCGAGTCGCTGATCGGCCGCGGGATCCCGGCGGGGGCGGTCGGGGCGGTGTCGGCGCTGGCGTCGGCGTTCCCCGAGCAGGTCGTCGCCGCCGTCCGCGACCCCGGCGGCGCGGCCGCCGTCTCGCTGGGCAGGCTCCGGGAGCGGGTGGAGACGTTCCCGCGGCACGCGGCGCTGAAGCGCGTGGCCGCCCGTCGCGGCGTGCCGCTGCGCGAGGACGTCCGTCCGCCGCTGCGGCCGCTGACCGAGGACGAGCGGCGGGAGCTCGACGCCTGGCTCGGCGAGGACGGCGCCGCGGCGTGAGGCGCGTCGTCGTCGCGGGGGCCGGCGCCGTCGGCGCGTCGATCGCCTACCACCTCGCGCTCGGGGGCGCGCGCGGCGTCGTGCTCGCCGACCGGGCGGAGGTGGCCTCGGGCGCGACCGGGAAGGCGATGGGCGGGGTGCGCCAGCAGTTCTCGACCGCCCCCGAGGTGCGGCTCGCACAGGCGAGCGTCCGGCTCTTCCGCGAGCTCGGGGCGCCGCTGTTCGAGCAGGTCGGCTACCTGTTCCTGGCCACGAGCGAGGCGGGAGCCCGCGAGCTGCACGAGCGCGCGGAAACGCAGCGCGAGCTCGGCGTCCCGGTCGAGGACGCCGAGGCAACCGCCGTGCCGGGGCTGCGCGCGGACGACGTCGTCGCCGCGGTGATCTGCCGCGAGGACGGCATCGCCGACCCGGCGGGAGTCACGCGGGAGCTCGTGCGGCGCGCGGCCGCGCTCGGCGTCGACGTGCGCGAGCGGACCGACGCGCTCGAGCTCGAGGCCGACGTGCTCGTCGTCGCTTCCGGCGCCGGCTCGCCCGAGGTCGCGGCCGCCAGAGGCGTCGAGCTGCCGATCCGCCCGCTCGTGCGCCAGCTCGCCGACGTCGGCCCCGTCCCAGAGCTTCCCACGGACCTGCCGATGACGATCGAGGAGAACGGGTTCCACTTCCGCCGCGTCGGCGTCGACCGGCTCCGGCTGGCGATGGGAGAGCCGGCGCCACGTTGGGGGACGGACGAGGTGGTGGACGAGGCGCTCGTGGAGGACTGGCGCGCGCGGGTCGCGCACCGCTACCCGCCCGCCGCGGGAGCGCCGGTTGTCCGCGCCTGGGCCGGCTTGTACGACATGACACCGGACGCGCACCCGATCGTCGGCTGGGCGGCGGACGGCCTCTACGCGGCCTGCGGGTTCTCGGGGCACGGGTTCATGCAGGCGCCGGCGGTCGGCGCGGCGGTGGCGGACGAGCTGCTCGACGGCGGCTCGAGCTTCGACCTGTCGCCGTACCGCCTCGGCCGCTTCGCGGGCGGCGCGACGTTCCCGGAGACGCTCGTCCTCTAGCGCGGGGAAGGGGGCCCGCCGCCGCGGGCCCCCTCTGTCCGCTCAGCGCTCGAAGACCTGCAGCTCGGCCGCGCGGACGCGTTCGTCGTTGACGTCGAACCCGGCCAGCGTGGTCTCGTCGCAGTCGGTCGAGTTGCGCGGATCGTCGTCCTGGTCGCCCTGGTACGCGGGCGCCCCCGTGCACTGGTTCGTGAGCACGCGGAGCCGGACGTGCGTCGCCTTCGTCTGCGGGACGTCGAAGGACCGCATGATCAGCTCCGGCGCCCGCGGCCGCGGCACGCCGGACGGGAACGCGTCGGCCGGACTGGTGAAGATCCGGGTGAACTGCCCGTCCTGCGAGCAGTCCACGGCGCCCTTCGCCTCGCAGGCCCAGAGCTCGAACGACCGCAGCGCGGTGAAGCGGTTCTGGCCGCCGGGGTCGTTCGGGTCCGCGACGTTCACCCGCAGCATGGCGCTCACCTGCACGCGGCGGACCTGATGCGACGCCTGCGACGGGTCGAGCCGGACCGTCACCTGCTTGCCCTCGACGGCGCCCGTGAGCGAGGCCCAGTTCGTCGCCTCCGTGTCGTCGATCAGCTTGTCGGCGTTGACGCCGTCGCCCGACGCCGTCGCCCCGTTCGCGGCCGAGGCGAGATTGCGGGACATGTTCACCGGCAGGTCGCGGACCTGGCCGGGATTGAACGAGGACGTGAACCGCTGCGCGCCGAAGCCGTTCCCGCGGGCGACGAACTCGTACGTGCCGGGGACGATCTCGAACGTGTCGCCGAGCGGCGTCGCCGGGTCGGTGTCCGCGATCGGCGTCACCGCCGCCTCGTAGCGGCCGACGAACAGCTGCACGGGGTGGCCGTCCGCCTCGCCCACTGCCTTGAAGGTCACCGTCGCGTTGTTCGCGTGCGGCGACGCGAAGCTCGGCGTCGGGTCGAACATCGCCGTGCTCGCGCTCGCCGCGCCGGAGCCGAGCCCGCGACGCGCGAACGCGTTCCAGAGCAGCGCCTGGTTCGCCCCGCCGAAGCGGATCAGGTCGGCCGCGAGCATCGCGTCCCGCGCGTCGACCATGCTCACGCCGCCCGTCGCCATCAGCAGCCACGCGTCGAAGACGAGCTGCGCCCAGCGGCGGTTGCCTGGGCACTGCGTGACGGGCGTCTCGCCGGCGACGCACGCCTGCTGGAGGCCGACGTCGCCGGCCGGGAACGACCCGTTGTACGCCTCGACGAAGGCCTGCCGGACGTCGTAGTTCGTCGCCGACCAGATCTCCCCGTCGGCGTGGACCTGGGTCCGTTGCGTGCAGGTGCCGCCCTGGTTGCAGGCGAAGTCGTAGCCCACGTCGGAGTAGTTCAGCGGGCTGTCGTTCATCGCGTAGTTCCGGATCCCGGCGTGGTGGTCGCCGGTGACGTACGGCCCCACCGCGAACGGGTTCTCGTCGCCGATCGGGACGAGCGCCTGCGAGTTCAGGAACTCGGCCGCCTGCAGGTCGGACCAGCTCTCGCCCATCGCCTGCGCCTGGTTGCCGGAGAGGTTCGCGTTCGGGCCGGCGACCATCCGGTTCGACACGAGGTGCCCGTACTCGTGGGCGATCACGGACATGTCGTAGTCGCCGTCGACGCACCGCGAGTAGAAGGCGGCCGGGATCGGCTGCCAGAGGAACATGTTCGTCGTCGGGGCGATCCCGTCCGCCGGCGAGAACTGGTTGGCGTTGTCGCGCGACGCGAAGCCGGGCGGCCCGCCGACGACGCCGCCGGCCTGGGCGTTCCCGTGCTCTGGGTCGTTCTGCGCGCCGCCCTTGCCGAAGTTGAACGCCTGCGCGTTGTAGGTCGTCTCCGTGAAGCCGAGCACGTACGACCAGTCGTGCATGCGGTTGTGCATCGCGTGCAGGTTCGCCCGCGCGGCGTCGACGTCGTTCAGCGGGAGCGACGTGAACACGCTCGGGTTGCAGCGCGCCTCGTACCACTGGTTCGTCCACGGGTAGACGTAGTCCCGGGTCGCGGACGTCGCGTAGTTGGTTCCCTGCGCGCTGCCCTGGTTCGTGTTCCACTTCTCGGTTGCGCGGGCGTTGTTGCCGCGCGTGAGGAACCACGGGACGTCCGTGGCCGCGTCGACGTCCCACGGGGCGGGCGAGGCGCTGTTCGCGACCGCCTTCTGGCACCCCGGCACCGACGCCGTGAGGTCCCAGCACCAGAGCTCGCGCGTGTCGGCCGACGAGTAGTCGAGCGGGGGCGAGGACGGGAACACCTTCCACGCCGGGTTGTCGGCCGCATAGTCGACGATCCGGTCGCGGACGAGCAGGCCGCCGTTCGCGGCGTCGACGTAGCTCGTCGCGCCGAGCGGATCCTCCGCGGCCACGTCGATGAGCAGCACCTCGTAGGCCTGGCGGACGCCGTCCGCGGGCGTGGGGACGCCGACGAGCCGCGCGCGGGCCGGGTCGGTGTAGCCGGCGACGTCCATCGTCGTCCAGCCGTCCTCGTCGCGGACGTTCGAGATCGCGCCGGCTGCCCGGCCCGCCGCCGCCGCGGCCGCGCGCACCGCGTCCTCCGCCGAGATCGTGACGGCGCCGGTGAGGCGCGTGTCCGTGGCGAGCGACGAGGAGACGAACGCGACCTTGCCGTCGACGACGCCGACGGACACCAGCCCGTCGCGGCCCGCCGGCAGGTCGCCGAAGCGCTGGCGGAAGAGCACGGCGCGGCCGGAGCCGATCGCCGGAGCGTTCAGCAGCTCGAGGTCGGCGACCTCGGCCTCGGAGAGACCGAGCAGCTCGGCGTTCGCGCGCAGGTACGCGCGCGCCGCGGCGACCTCGTCCGCCGGCAGGCCGGTCGCGAGGTAGGCGCCGGGATCGGCCAGCAGCTCGGGTGCGCCGAAGCGGTTGAAGCGCGCCTTCGACCCCGGCTTGACGCGGTCGAGCTGCGCGGCCGTCGGCGCCTTCCGCCCCTGGCGGGCGTCGACGTTGGGCAGCGTCCCTTCCTCCCCCTGGACGTTCGGGCCCGAGGGCGCCGCCGGTGCGGCCGCCGCCGTGGCGAGCACGGCGAGCGCGAGCACGAGCGCCGGCAGCAGCAGCCGGTCTGGACGACGGACGTTCATGCGAAGCCTCCCCTTCAGTCGTGTCCGCCGCAGGTGTGCCCGCGAGTATCGAACCGCACGACCGGAAGGGTCAAGCCTCGAAGGCGAGGCCTCGGCGCCCGAGCGCCTCGACCGCGTACCTGCCCTCGACCGACGCCTCGAGGTCGAACTCCTCGACGAGGTCCGGATCCTTGCCGACGAGCTCGCGGACGCGTGAGGGCAGCGGCGCATCGGCGGCCTCGCGCGACTCGAACAGGTAGACGGCGCCCCACCGGGCGGTCGTCTCGTCCGAGATCCACAGCTTCAGACGCAGGCCCGGCGCCTCGGCGAAGGCCGGCACGGACTCGTCGCGGAGGTACTCCCGGAGCTCGGCGACGCCGACCGGCGCGTCCGCGAGGTTCCAGAGCACGAGGCGGACGATCACCTGCCGTCGGGGTCCGACGGCAGCTTCGCGAGCAGCTGCTTCACCTTCCGGAGGACGTCCGCCTCCTCGTGGCCGAAGTCGTCGAGGTAGGAGTGGAGCGCCGCGTGGAGGAGCCGGAGCTCCTCGTCCGAGAGCTCGATCGTGTGCATGCGGCGAACCCTAACCCGAGCCGTCTAGCCCCACGGTGGCGGCTCCGTAGCCGCCCTCGACGGGCGCGCCGACGGTGTAGAGCTCGAGCCCGTCCCCGACTCGCCGTGGGCGTGCTCGCGGCCGACCTGACCGGCGGGAGCGTGAAGGAGTTGCAGCCGAACGCGCGGACGCCGAGCGCCCTGCGGACGAACCGGACCATCCGCCCGGGCCGCCCGGCTCGAGCACGTCCAGGTCGGCGACGCTGAAGCTCATGCGCGCCCCCGGTCGGCCGCGCAGGCTCGGAACGGCGTCCGCAGCCTCACTCCTCGACCTCCTCGCGCGCGCGCAGGCGCTCCTCGAACCGGCGCCGCAGGTCCTCGCCGGAGACCTCCAGCCGGAACCGCTTCCGCCGCGGCGGCAGCTTGACCGGCTTCACGTCGGCGCTGCGCTCGCCGTAGGAGCGCGCGTACGCCTCCGCCTCGCCGATCGGCGGGTCCTGGCGCTTCCGGCGGAACGGGAGCAGGCGCACGCCGGCATTCTCGCCCAGCCGAGCTACATCCGGAAGACGCCGAAGGTCGTCTCCGGGATCGGCGCGTTCAGCGCGGCCGAGATCCCGAGCGCGAGCACGCGGCGGGTGTCGAGCGGGTCGATGATCCCGTCGTCCCACAGGCGCGCCGTCGAGTAGTACGGGTTCCCCTCCGCCTCGTAGGTCGCGCGGATCGCGTCGGGGTCGGCGTCCCCGACCATCGTCAGCACCGTTGCCGCCTGCTCGCCGCCCATCACGGAGATCCGTGCATTCGGCCACATCCACAGCTGGCGCGGCCCGTAGGCGCGTCCGCACATCGCGTAGTTGCCGGCGCCGAACGAGCCGCCCGTGACGACGGTGAACTTCGGCACGTCGGCGCAGGCGACCGCGGTGACGAGCTTCGCGCCGTCACGCGCGATCCCGCCCTCCTCGTACTCCTTCCCGACCATGAAGCCGGTGATGTTCTGGAGGAAGACGAGCGGAACCTTGCGGCGGCAGCAGAGCTCGACGAAGTGCGCGCCCTTCTGCGACGACTCGGCGAACAGGACGCCGTTGTTCGCGAGGATCCCGACCGGGTACCCCTCGATCCGCGCGAACCCGCATACGAGCGTCTCCCCGTAAAGCTGCTTGAACTCGGCGAAGCGCGACCCGTCGACGAGACGCGCGATCAGCTCGCGGGGATCGACCTGGTGGCGGAAGTCTTCCGGCACGAGGCCGTAGAGGTCGGACTGGTCGACGGCCGGCGGTTCCGGCGGCGCGAGGTCCCACGGCACTTCCTTCGGCGGCCCGTGGAGCGTCCGCACGATCTGGCGGGCGAGCGCGAGGGCGTGCTCGTCGTCGACGGCGTAGTGGTCGGCCACGCCTGAGCGCCGCGCGTGGACCTCGGCGCCGCCGAGCTCCTCCGCAGTGACGTCCTGCCCCGTCGCAGCCTTCACGAGCGGGGGACCGCCGATGAAGATCGTCCCCGTCCCGCGAACGATCACCGTCTCGTCGCTCATCGCCGGCACGTAGGCGCCGCCGGCCGTGCAGGATCCCATCACGACCGCGACCTGCGGGATGCCCCGCGCCGACATCCGCGCCTGGTTGTAGAAGATCCGCCCGAAGTGCTCCCGGTCGGGAAAGACCTCGGCCTGGAGCGGCAGGAACGCGCCGCCGGAGTCGACGAGGTAGAGGCACGGGAGGCGGTTCTGCGCCGCCACCTCCTGCGCGCGGAGGTGCTTCTTCACGGTGAGCGGGAAGTACGAGCCGCCCTTGACGGTGGCGTCGTTGGCGACGACCACGACCTCGCGGCCGTGCACCACGCCCGCGCCGGTGACCACGCCGGCGCTCGGCGCCTGGTCGTCGTACATGCCGTTCGCGGCGAGCGCGGAGAACTCGAGGAACGGCGTGTCGTGGTCGAGCAGCATCGCGATCCGCTCGCGCGCGGTGAGCTTGCCGCGCGCCCTGTGCTTCTCGACCGCCGCCGGCGGACCGCCGCGCTTGACCAGGTCCAGGCGCTCGCGGAAGCGCGCCACGGCGTCC
>DATHTC010000503.1:0-2191 GCA_035463735.1 Gaiellaceae bacterium
CTCGAGGCGCGCGGGCCCTGGGTTGCTCGGGCGTACCTCGATCCGGCCGACGACGCGAACGAGTCGCGCTTCCGGGACGGCTGGCTGCGGACGGGCGACGTCGCGCGGATCCGGCCCGACGGCGCCGTCGACCTCGTCGACCGGGAGAAGGACCTCGTGAAGTCCGGCGGCGAGTGGATCAGCTCGCTCGACCTCGAGCGCACCCTCGTCTCGCATCCGCACGTCGCCGAGGCCGCCGTGATCGCGGTCCCTCAAGAGCGCTGGGGCGAGCGCCCCGCAGCACTCGTCGTGCCGGCGAAGGACGCCCGTCCCGACCCCGAGGAGCTCCGTGAGTTCCTCGCCGGCAAGGTCGCGAGCTGGTGGCTCCCCGAGGTCATCGAGCTCGTCACCGACCTCCCGAAGACGGCGGTCGGGAAGTACGACAAGCGGCGGCTGCGCGAGGAGCATGCGGCGCGGCTCGCGACCGTGCTCGAGTCGGCACGGAGACCCATCGAACAAGGAGCGACCCGATGAAGAGAGTCCTCGCACTCCTTGCGGCCGCGCTGGTCGCGCTGTTGGTCCTCACCGGCTTCTCGACCGGCGAGCAGGCCTTCCGGGGCACGGTCTACCTGGGCATGGACGCGCCGCTGACCGGGCCGCAGGCGATCGTCGGCCAGGGAGACCGCGAGGCCGTCCTGGCGCTCGCCAGGTACTGGAACAACCGCGGCGGCATCAACGGCCGCCGGCTCGTCGTGGACATCCTCGACAACGAGTCGAACCCGGCGCAGGCGGTCCAGAACGTGCAGCGCTTCACGTCCGACTCGAAGTACGTCGGCATCCTCGGCTCGGGCAATGCCGCTGCCGCGATTGCCACCGCGCCGCTCGCCACCCAGGCGCGGATCCCGTTCCTTCCGCTGTCGCCGCCGACGCCGCTCGTCACGCCGCCGCGCCCCTACATCTTCGTGGCGCTCCCGACCTCGCGGCTGTACGCCTACAGCATGGCGCGGTACCTGCGCTCGCTCGGCGTCCGGCGGATCGCGCTGATGGGCGACAACGGCGGCTTCGGTCGCGACGGCGTCGGCCAGGTCCAGTCGCTCGCCCGCAGCTACGGCTTCACGATCACGGACTCGATCGTCTTCTCGCCGACGGCGACCAGCTTCGCGGCCGAGCTGACCAGGGTCCGGAACTCGGGCGCGCAGGCGCTCTGGATGTGGACGGTCACGCCGGCCGGCAACACGATCGTCAAGGAGTTCCGGCAGCTCCGACTGCCGCAGCGGCTCGTGCTGACGGGCGGGAACCTCTCGTCACAGTTCCTGCAGGCGACGTGCCCGGACGTCAACGGCGCGCTCGTCAACGGCTTCCTCGGGAACGTCTGGCGGCAGCTTCCGCGGAAGCACCCGAGCCGTCCGCTCGCGCAGCTCGTCGAGCGCCTCGTCGGGCATCCGATCTCGGTCTTCAACGTCGACGCGTCGACTTCGATGTTCGCGTTCAAGGCGGCGATGGAGCGCGGCGGCTTCACGCGGCAGGGAGTCAACACGGCGCTCGAGCGACGGCTCAAGGGATTCCCCACCCCCGGCGGCCGGCTGTACTTCGGGCCGCGGAACCACAGCGGGATCCAGATGGGCAGCATGTGGACCGGCCGGATCGCCTCCTGCAGGCCGGTGGCGGTGTCCGGCGCGGCGTTCGGGAAATAGGCGCGCCGTCCGAGAACGGAGACGACGCCGCGGGCCTCGCGTGCGAGGTCCGCGGCGTCACGAAGTCGTTCGGCGGCCTCGCCGCGGTCGACGACGTCACCCTCGGCGTCGAGCGCGGCTCGCTGACGTGCCTGATCGGCCCGAACGGCGCGGGGAAGTCGACGCTGCTCGGCTGCATCTCCGGTCTCGCTCGGGTCGACGCGGGGAGCATCGTGGTCTTCGGCCGGGACGTCACGCGCTGGACCGCGCATCGCCGGACGCGGGCCGGTCTCGGCGCCGTCTTCCAGACGACCCGGCCGCTCGAGAACCTCGACGTGCTCAGCAACGCGATGGTCGGCTGCCACCCCTGGACGCGCGCGGGCTTCGTCGAGGCGATGGTCCGCGCGCCCTGGGAGCGCCGCGAGGAGCGGCGCATCGAGGAAGAGGCGTTGTGGGCGCTCGAGCTCGTCGGGCTCGCCGACCGGGCGGACGCGCGGGCGGGCTCGCTGCCGCTCGGCCAGCGGCGGCTGCTCGCCGTG
>DATHTC010000504.1:0-3492 GCA_035463735.1 Gaiellaceae bacterium
CGACGAGATGGCGTTCGGAACGCTCGCGCATGTCGGCGCGCCGATGGCGATCCTGCGCACGCACGTGAAGCGGTGGCCGGTCGAGTACCACGCGCAGAGCGCCGTGGACGCGGCGCTGCAGCTCCACGCCGAGCTCGGGCCGGAGCCCGCCGACGTGATCGCCGACGTGGAGATCGAGACGTTCAGGGCGTCGTTCGACATCCTCGCGAAGGACCGCGAGAAGTGGGACCCTCGAACGCGCGAGACGGCGGACCACTCGCTGCCGTACATCACGCTCGCCGCGCTGATGGACGGAGGCGTGACGGGCGCGACCTTCGACGAGCGACGGTTCCGAGACGAGGCGACGCTCGACCTGCTCGCGCGTGCGATCTCGGTCCACGAGGACGTCGAGCTGACCGCCGGATATCCGGAGGGGATCCCGAACCGCGTGACCGTGATGACCTCGGACGGGCGGGCGCTCGTCCGAGAGGTCCGGTTCCCACGCGGGCACGGGCGCAACCCGATGACCGACGACGAGCTCGTGGCCAAGTTCCGCGCGAACGTCGACGGACGGTGGAAGCCCGAACGCGTCGACCGCGTGGCGGCGCTCGCCTGGCGCCTCCACGACGATGAGACGGCGCTCGCGTCGCTGCTCGCGGACCTCGGGGGCGAGCCGTGAGGTGGCTCGAGGGACCCGGCCCCTCCGACGCCGGCCTGCGGCTCGCGCGGCTGCTCGACGACGATCGGGCGATCGCCGTCCCCGGCGTGTTCAACGGGCTGACGTCGCTGCTCGCCTCGCGCGCGGGGGCCGAGGCCCTGTACCTGTCCGGCGCGGCGCTGTCCGCCAGCATGGGGCTCCCCGACATCGGGTTGCTCACCCTCGACGACGTCGTCCGTGCCGTCCGACAGATCACGCGTGTCACCGACGTCCCGCTCATCGTCGACGCCGACACCGGGTTCGGTGGGCCGCTCCTCGCCATGCGCGCCGTGCGCGAGCTCGAAGACGCGGGCGCCGCCGCGATCCAGATCGAGGACCAGGAGGACCCGAAACGCTGCGGACACCTCGACGGCAAGCGCGTGATCGGCGTCGCGGAGATGCAGGAGAAAGTCACCGCCGCGGCGGCGGCGCGGAGCGAGATGCTCGTGATCGCACGGACCGACGCGCGCGCGACGGGCGGCGTGGACGACGCGATCGCGCGCGGACGCGCGTACCGCGACGCCGGCGCCCACGTGATCTTCCCCGAGGCGCTCGGGTCCGAGGACGAGTTCGCGAACTACGCGCGTTCGGTCGACGGACCGCTGCTCGCCAACATGACGGAGTTCGGCAGGGGCCCGAACCTCTCGGTGGCGCGGCTCGAGGAGCTCGGCTACCGGCTCGTCATCTTCCCCGTCTCCGCGGCTCGCGTCGCCGCCAGACAGGTCCGGTCGTTCTACGGCGACCTCTTGCGGGACGGCATCCAGACGGGCTGGCTCGAGCGGATGCTCACCCGCCGGGAGCTCTACGAGCTGATCGGGTACGACGCCTACGCCGAGCTCGACCGGTCCCTCGCCCGCGACGATCCTTAACCCGCTGAGGCCACCCGCCGGCCGACCTCACGGACGATCGGGATCAGGTCGAGCACGTCCTCCTCGGTCGTCCGGAAGTTCACGAAGCACGGCCGCAGGTACACGTCCCCGTCGATCAGCGCCGACGCGACGTATACGCGCCCGTCGTCGCGGAGCGCGTCGGCGAGACGCTGGTTGTGAGCGTTGAGATCGGCCACACCCTCCGGGACGTGGCGGAACGGGACGATCGAGAGTTGCGGAGGCGCCAACCCCTCGAGGTCGGGAGCCGCGACGATCGCGTCGTACAGCAGGCGCGCCTCATGCAGGTTCCGTTCGATCGCGGCGCGGAACGCGGGCGCGCCGTGCGCGCGGAACGCGAGCCACGCCTTCAGCGCGCGGAACGGACGCGAGTACTCGAGCGTGAAGTCTGCCGCATGCAGCTCGTGCTGCTGGTGCGGCAGGTATCCCTCCTCGTGCGCGAACGCTTGGATGAGCGCGGCCGGTTGCTTCACCAGGACGACGCCGCAGGCCTTCGGCAGGTACAGCCACTTGTGCGCGTCGACCGAGCACGAGTCGACCCGTTCGAGCCCCTCGAACAGGTGCCGAACCCGGCTCGTCCCCGCCGCCGGCAGCCCGTAGGCGCCGTCGACGTGGAGCCAGACGCCGCGTTCGCCGCATACGTCCGCGAGCGGCGCGATCGGGTCGATCGCCCCCGTCAGCGTCGTCCCGGAGCTCGCGACCACGGCCACCGGCGTGATGCCCTCCGCCTCGTCGCGGTCGATCGCCTGGGCGACCGCGTCGGGTCGCAGGCGGCGCCGTTCGTCGATAGGCAGGGCGCGGATGTTGGCGGAGCCCAGACCGAGCAGTTCGATGGCCCGCGTGATCGAGTAATGCACCTCGACCGAGCAGTAGACGGCCGCGCGGCGCCCCGCCATTCCCTGGACGCGCGCGCCGGGGAGCGCCTGTTCGCGCGCCGCCGACAGCGCGGTCATGTTGCTGATCGTGCCGCCGCTGGTGAACGCGCCCGCGGCGTCCGACGGGTACCCGACGAACTCGGCGATCCACCGGACCGCCTGCTTCTCGATCTCGGTCGCGGCGCCTGCGTCGACGGCGAGGTTGATGTCGTAGCAGGACGCGAGCGCGTCCCCGATCGCGCCGATCTCCAGACCGCTCGACCCGATGAACGCGAAGTACCTCGGTCGTGGCTGCGCGATGCTCTCATCGAGTATCCGCGCGGCGTCGTCGAGCACCTCGTCGACCGGCGACGGCTCCTCGGGCAGCGCCGCGCGCAACAGGCCGAGGACGCGTTCGTCGAGCGGCGGCTCCTCGGGTCGGAAGCGGTCGAAGCTCCGCCACGCCTGCTCGATCAGCTTGGCGGCACGTTGCAGCGCCTCCTCGCGGGGCGCGTCCAGCCGGAGCGGGGGTACCGCCGGGCCGTCCCTCATCGGCTCGATGGTACCCCGCTCCTCCGACCGATCAGCTCGTCGAGTCAGACGCGCTCGTCGGAGCGCAGGTCCGTGAGCACGTGGCTCGCCGGCTCGCGCCCCTTCACGACCGACGTCACGACGATGCCGAGCACCAACCACGCCGCCGAGTACATCCACACGATGTTGAACGGGTTCGGCTGCTTGTAGATGCCCCCGAACACCGCGCCGACGGAGATCGCAACGCCGATCAGACCGGCGATGACCACGCCGGCCCGATTCGGGTGGTTGGCGAGACCGCGGAACGAGCCGAGCGACATGAGCCCGTAGACGATCATCAGCGAGAACCCGCCGAACGTCGACAGCCACAGGAACATCGCGAAGTAGTGCGGCGTCTCCGGCAGCGCGAACAGGTCGTCCCACAGCTCGGCGAACAGCACCATCAGCACCGAGAACGCCTCGACGAAGACGATCGCGCCGATCGGCGTGCCGCGACGCCCCGAAACCGCTGCCAGTGCGCCCGGGATCCGACGGTCACGGGCGA
>DATHTC010000505.1:0-9217 GCA_035463735.1 Gaiellaceae bacterium
GACCTCGACGGCAACCTGCTGCTGGCGGAGGACCCGTGGCCAGGCATCGAGCTCGTCGAGGGGGTGCAGCTGCCGGCGGACGCGCCGGGCCTCGGCGTCGCAGCCGCCGCGGATTACGCTCCCGAAGTGGACAAGTAACAGACTGTTACTTCCTCGGTTTGAAGCGGTATCTGATCCTGGCGGAGGGCTTCTCGGGCGACCCGCACTACGGGAAGACCGCCCGCGGGCTGCTCCGCTACCGCGCCGACGACGTGGTCGCGGTGCTCGACTCGACGCGGGCAGGGGCGACGATGGATGGGAAGCCGGTGGTCGCCTCCGTCAACGACGCCCTCTGCTTCAACCCGACGACGGCCGTCGTCGGCGTGGCCACCGCCGGCGGGCGCTTCCCGCCCGCGTGGCGGGAGCTGCTGAAGCGCTGTATCGGCCAGGGCCTCGACGTCGAGTCCGGCCTGCACGAGTTCCTCGGCGACGACCCGGAGATGCGCGAGCTGGCCGCCCGCCACGGCGTCGAGCTCCGTGACCTCCGCCGCCCGCCGGACGGGCTGAACGTCCCGACGGGCGAGAACCTCCGCGTCCCCGCCCGCATCGTCGCCACCGTCGGCTCAGACTGCGCGATCGGGAAGAAGACCGTCGCGCTCGAGCTCGACCTCGAGGCGCGGCGGCGCGGCATCCGCTCCCGCTTCGTCCCCACCGGCCAGACGGGGATCCTGATCGCCGGCTGGGGCATCGCCGTGGACGCCGTCGTCGCGGACTTCCTGGCCGGGGCGGCCGAGCGCCTCGTGGTGGAGGGGTACCGCCGCGGCGGCGAGGAGCTGCTCGTCGTCGAGGGCCAGGGCGCGCTCGTCCACCCGGACTACTCGGGCGTGACACTCGGGCTCCTGCACGGCAGCGCCCCGCACGCGCTCGTCCTCTGTCACCTCGCGGGCGCGGAGCACGTCGAGGACCGGCCGGAGCACCCGATCCCGCCGCTGCCCGAGCTGGTCGAGCTGTACGAGCGGTCGACGCTGCCGGCCCGCCGGGCGCGGGTCGAGGCGATCGCGCTCAACACGCACGCGCTCGGGGAGGACGATGCACGGGCGGCGATCGCCGGCGCCGAGCGCGAGACCGGGCTGGCCGTGGACGACCCTGTCCGGTTCGGGGCCGCCAGGCTCGTCGACGCGATCGCACCCGGCCGCTAGGTCGCCGCGCGGCCGAAGATGGGCCGGACGGCCCTTCCGCACGTCCGCGGCCGGTGGCATCCTCTGTCGCGCCCGCGCGGCGGGCGGTTCTCCGGATGAGGAAGCTCGCTGTGGCACTCGGGTGCGCCCTCGCGGCGCTCGTCGCCTCCGTCCCCGCCGGCGCGGTGGACTACGGCGCGACCGAGGACACGGGCAAGGTCTCGCCCGACCTGATCCTCGGAGCGTTGCAGGAGCTCGGGATGATTCGGAACGTCGTCTCGCTGACGTTCGACCCCGCGCAGCCGGACGTGCTGCCGCAGGCCGACGAGATCGACCGCCTCGTCGACGCGGCCCCGCAGTACGGCGTCGAGATCGCGATCGCCGTCTACGGCAGCCGTGCCACCTCGCTCGCCTCGGTGGCGAACCTGGCCGCGTTCTCGACGTGGCTCCAGGCGGCCGCGAGGCGGTGGCCGGCCGTGACGACGTGGATCGGCCCGAACGAGCCGAACCAGCCGCGTTTCTGGCAGCCGCAGTTCACGCCGGCGTGCGCGAACGCCTCGGGCCGCTCCTACTTCCGGGCGCAGGCGACGATGTACGACGCGCTGAAGAGCGTGAACGCGGGGATCGACGTCGTCGGGGTGGCGCTGTCGCCTCGCGGCAACGACCTCTGCCGCGCGCGCTCGAACGTGTCCACGTCGCCCGTCCGCTTCCTGCGCGCGCTCGGCCTCGCGATGCGGGCGAGCCGGCGCAACCGCCCCCTCATGGACGCGCTCAGCCAGCACCCGTACCCGCTGCTCAACACGCACGGACCGCTGAAGGGGTACCGGTGGCCGAACGTCGGGCTGCCGAACATGGACCGCCTCAAGCAGGCGTTCTGGGACGCGTTCGCCGGCACCGCGCAGCCGACGTTCGAGGACGGCCTGCGGGTGCACCTCGACGAGCTGGGCTGGCAGACCGACACGTGGGTCGACGGTCACGACGGGCGCGAGAACGTGCCGGTGATCGACGAGTGGACCCAGGGGCGGTACTACGCGCAGGCCGTGCGCCTCGTCGCCTGCGATCCGGCCGTCGCCTCGCTGAGCCTCTTCCACCTGATCGACGAGCACGACCTCGACCGCTTCCAGAGCGGGCTGCTCCGACTCGACGGGACGCCGAAGGAGTCGTTCGGGCCCGTGCGGGCGGCGATCGCGGCCGTGCGCGATCGCGGCTGCGCCGGGAAGGTGGTGCGCTGGCGGCACGCGACCGGCGTCGTCGGCGCGCGTGCGACGTGGAGGCACGCGACCCGCTCGTTCGCCGTGACGGCCGAGGAGGACGCGACCTACGCCGCCGCCGTCGTCCCGGCGAGCACGCCGCGCACCGCGATCGCGCGCGCGCTGGCCGTGGCGGGGGCGCCGCCCGCGGGCAGCCGCGGCACGCTGAAGGCGTACCGCCCTGGGCTCGTCCGGGTGCGCCGCGCGCTGAGGGCCGGGAGCTACGTGACCGCGGTCCGGCTCACCGCCGCGACCAACCCGCGACGCTCCACGGTCGTCGTGAGCCGGCCCTTCGCGGTGCGATAGCGCGCGTCGCCGTCATCGCCGACACGCACCTGCCGCGCGGCGCCCGCAGGCTCCCGGAGCCTTGCGTCGTGCGCCTGCGCGCGGCCGACCTCGTGCTGCATGCGGGCGACCTGTCGTCGCTCGCGTTCCTCGAGGAGCTGCGCGCGCTGGGGCCGCCCGTCGAGGCCGTCGCGGGGAACACGGACGAGCCGGCGCTCGAGGAGCTGCTGCCGGTCGAGCGCGTGGTCGAGGTGGAGGGGGCGCGGATCGCGATGGTGCACGCTCCCGGCCCGAGGGCGGGCCGGGAGGCACGGCTCCTCCGGCGCTTCTCCGGCTGCGACGCCGTCGTGTACGGCCACACCCACGCCGCGCAGGCCGAGCGCTTCGAGGGCGTCTGGATCCTCAATCCCGGCAGCCCCACGGAGCGCCGCCGTGCCTCGGCCGGCCTCTAGCCATTCGCGCAGCGAATGGCCTTGACCCGAACACACGTTCTGTAGTAGCATCGAACGCGTGTTCGTGAGAGTAACCGTCCTGCTCGTGGTCGCGGTGGTCGCATGGGCGGCGCTCGCCCGACCGTCGACCGGCGCCGGGCCCGAGCGCGTCTACGTCGTGCGGGCCGCGGACACGCTGTGGACGATCGCCGAGTCGAACTACGCGGGCGACCCGCGCGAGGCGGTGTGGAAGCTCCGGGAGCGCAACGAGCTCGACGGCACGACCATCGTCCCGGGCCAGCGCCTCGTGCTCCCGTCGCCCTGAGCGGCTTCCCGGGCTCCTCGACCGGGCTCCTAGACTCTGTGGCCCGTGGATCTCGACCTCGTCTTCCTCGGCACCGCCGGGTCGATGCCGACGGCCCAGCGTGGCCCGAGCGCGCTGCTCGTCCGGCGCGGCGGCGAGCGGCTGCTCGTCGACTGCGGCGAGGGGACGCAGCGGCAGCTCCTGCGCTCGGAGGTCGGCCTGCTCGACCTCCGCGAGGTCTTCCTGACGCACTACCACGCCGACCACTACCTGGGGCTGCCGGGGATGCTGAAGACGTTCGCGCTCCGCGGGCGCGAGGAGCCGATCACCGTCTACGGGCCGCCCGGCCTGCGGGACCTGTTCTCGGCGCTCCGCCGGATCTTCGGCCGGCTCCCGTACGGGCTCGAGCTCGTCGAGCTCCGCCCGGGAGACGTGCTCGCGCGCGACGGCTACGAGCTGCATGCGTTCGCGGTCGTGCACGGAGTCGGCGCCGTCGGCTACGCACTCGTGGAGCCGCCGCGGCCCGGCCGCTTCGACGTCGCCGCCGCCGACGCCCTCGGCGTCCCCTCGGGCCCGGAGCGGGGCGCGCTCCAGCGCGGGGAGGAGGTCTCGCTCGGAGACGGCCGGGTCGTCCGGCCGCAGGACGTGCTGGGACCGCCGCGGCCCGGCCGGAAGCTCGTGCTGGCGGGGGACACGGCTCCAGCGGCCTCCGTGCTCGACGCGGCGCGCGGCGCCGACGTGCTCGTCCACGAGGCGACCTTCTGCGAGGACGAGCGCGAGCGCGCGGAGGAGACGCTGCACACGACTGCGGCGCAGGCCGCCGAGCTCGCCCGCGCGGCCGAGGTGCGGCTGCTCGCGCTCACGCACGTGTCGAGCCGGTACACCGGCCGCGACGTCCGCGACGAGGCGCGCGCGATCTTCCCCGACACGATCGTTCCGCGCGACTTCGACGTCGTCGAGCTGCCGTTCCCCGAGCGCGGCCCTCCGCGGCTCGTGAAGGGCGGCGTCCTGCACGAGCGCCGAACCGAGACGACGCCCGCCGAAGTCGTCTAGGCTGGCCGCGCGATGAGGATGGTGCAGCTGACGGTCGCCGGGGACATCACCGAGGCGGAAGAGGTCCGGGAGATCCTGCGCAACGCGGGGATCGAGTCGGAGCTCGAGACCGCCGTCGAGCACCATCCCGCGTCGATCGAGGACGCGCCGCAGAAGGTCCTCGTCCGCGAGTCCGAGCTCGAGGCGGCACAGGAGGCGATCGAGGCGCTGACCGAGCCGGACGAGCTCCTCGGCGAATAGCCGCGCGGCCGGACTTCGGGCCCCTCGCCGCCCAGTACGACGAGCTGCGGCCGCAGGACGACAACTGGTGGGAGCTGGCCACGCGGCTCGTCGAGCTCGGCGACCTCGCAGGGCGCCGGGTGCTCGAGGTGGGCTGCGGCACGGGAACGCTCGCGGCCGCGCTGGCGGAGCGGTGGGCCGCGAAGCTGTGGGCGGTCGACCCGAGCCCGGAGATGCTCGCCGTCGCGCGCGGGCGCGTGCCGCGGACGGTCGGGCTGAAGCAGGCGGCGGCGGAGGAGCTGCCGTTCCGCGACGGCTGGTTCGAGCGCGTCGCCGCCCGGCTCGTGCTCCATCTCGTCGACCGTCGGTCGGCCCTGGCCGAGGTCCGGCGGGTGCTCGCGTCCGGGGGCAGGTTCGTGGCGGCGAGCTTCGACCCGACGCACTTCGACGGCTACTGGCTCAACCGCTTCTTCCCCGAGCTGCTCGAGCTCGACCTCGTCCGATTTCCCGGAGCGGACGCGCTGTCGGCGGAGCTCGCCGCCGCGGAGCTCGTGCCGCGCGCGTCGGAGCGGCTCGTGCAGCGGGCAGCGGTCACGCGTGAGGACGCGCTCGACCGGATCCGCGGCCGCTACATCTCGACCCTGCGGCTGCTGCCCGACGACGTGTTTCGCGGCGGTCTTGAGCGGGCCGAGGCGGGCCTCCCGGAGCGGGTCGACTACGAGCTGCGCTGGCTCCTCGTCGCCGCCGACGTACCCGACTCGAAAGCGGACAAGTAACAGACTGTTGCTTTGTCGCTTTCGATGCGGAAAGCCTGCTAGCGCTCGAAGCGGAACTGCGTCGTCCCGAACAGGCCGACGCTGCGGACGTCGAAGGTGCACATGCCGCCGGGACGCCGCGGGCGCGCGTCGACCGCGAGGAACGTGGAACCTCCCGGCTGGAGCTCGACCGTCTGCTCGAGCCGCTCGTCCTGGATCACCTCGATCGGGGCCCCCGCCTTCCCGAGCAACGTCAGCAGCAGGCGTCCGGAGCGGCAGTCCCAGACCGTGAGCCGGCCGGCGGAGAGGACGTCGCCGTTGGCCTGGACGCCGGTCAGCCGCGAGCGCAGGCGCAGCCCTCCGTCCAGCCGCCACAGCACGAGCGCGCGCTGGGCGATCCCCTCCTGCGGCGCCTCCGCGACAGGATCGCCCGCGAGCTCGACGAAGCTCGACACCACCGCGTGCCCCACGGCGGGCGCCGGCGACACCGTGCCGTCGTCGCGGACCTCGAGCCGCGTCTGCGGCATCGGCCCGGGCACCGTCGCGCCCGGAAGGTCGGCGACGTGCCGGATCCGGCGGTTCCAGAACGTCTGCTCCCAGACCGCGTTCCAGTTCGCCTCGCCGTCGTAGACGTAGGCGGCCGGGCTCGTGGCAGCGGCGTCGACCCACGTCTGCTCCGGGCCGACGAGCTGGACACGCAGCCGCTCCGACGCCTCCTCCGCGTGGTCGGCCGCCGCGACCGACCCGGCGGCGAAGCCGGCGACGAGCAGGACGGGCAGCACGGGGAGGAGGCGGCGCGGCAGCAGCACGAGCAGGGCGGCGGCGACGCCCGCGGCCACCCACGCCGCCTCGGGCATGCCCTCGCGCCAGAGGAGCGCGAAGCTCGGCGCGTTCGGGATCGTGTCCTCGCGGACCCAGCGGTCGAACGGGACGAGCAGCACGAGCAGGGTCGCCCCGGCCGTCGCCGCGAGGGTGGCCACACGTGGGCGCGGGGCGCCGCGGTCGAGCCAGAGGCAGAGCACGAGGAAGAGCGGCGGCGCGGCCGTGAGCAGGTAGCGCTCGCCGAGCGCGTCGACGAACCCGGTCGCGACGACGCCGACCTCGACGGCGAGCCACGCAGCGAGCGACGCGGCGACCGCGAGCAGGGCCGCCTCGGCGGCGTCCGGACGTCGGCGGACGGCCTGCGCGAGGAGCACGACGAGCGCCACGACCGGAACGAGGCCGGCGATCCAGACGACCCCGCCGAGATGTCGGAGCACGTCCTCGATCGTGCGCTCCAGCGGATACGCGGACTCGCCTGCCGACTGGTACCCGCCGAGCGTGCGCGCCCACCCGCCCCCCTCCCGCCGCAGGTTCGCCGCCGCCCACGCGAGCCCGAAGCCGGCAACGCCCGCTGCGGTCGGCCACAGCCGCAGGAGCCGCCGCGGCTCGCGCAGCAGCAGGGCCGCCGCCGCGGCAGCCGTCGCGAGCACCGCGACGAGCACGAATGCCTGCGGTCGGGTCAGGCACGCGGCCGCGATCGCCGCCACGACCGCCGCCTGGCGGAGGAGCGTGGGGCGCTCGATCGCGGCCGCGATCGCCCACGCGGCGAGCGTGACGACGGGGTAGAAGACCGTCTCCGTCATCAGCAGGCCCGACAGCGCGACGCCCGGGATCGCCACCGTCAGCGCCGCCGCAGCGAGCGCCCAGCCGGGCCGCATCAGGCCGCGACCCCACAGGAAGACGGGCAGGGCCGCGGCGGACATGGCGAGTGCGCTCAACGCCTGCGCAACCCGGTACCCGGTCACGCCCTCCCACAGTGCGAGCGGGAGCCCGACGAGCAGCGGGTGGAGGAAGCTGTAGAACGGCACCGGCTCACCGGCGACCGCCAGCTCCCCGTCGAGCCACAGCGAGCGGCCGAGGATGCCGTACAGCGTCTCGTCGGGCGTGATCCACGGCGTCGGCATCCCGGACGCCGCGGCGAAGCGAAGGGCCGCCGACACGAGGACGAGCGCGGCGAGGAGCGCCCAGGCGGGGATCCGGGCGAGCGGCACGGCGGCCGATGAAACCAGAGAGCGGCGTCGCCGCGGCGCCGACAGGGCGCAGACGGACCACCGTTCCGGGCGTGCGCGGGTGGATCACATCCGGTGCGGCGGCTACGCTCCCGGCGACACCAGCATCCCCGGCACCGCGCCCGACGCGGGACGGGATTCCTTTAAACCGGGCCGGCGAGCCCGGAAAGGAGTCGGATGAACGGCAACATCTCCCTCGGCGCGGGCACGGCCGCGACCGTCCTCCTCGACGCCGACGCCATCCGCCGGACGCTGTCCCGGATCGCGCACGAGGTGATCGAGCGGAACGACGAGCTCGCCGACGTGGCGCTCGTCGGCATCCACACGCGCGGCGTCCCGCTCGCGCACCGGCTGCGTCGGCTGATCGAGGAGCGCAGCGGCGTCGAGGTCGCGCTCGGCGCCGTCGACATCACCTTCTACCGCGACGACGTCCACATCCGCGGCGGCGAGGCGCCGCGCCACCCGCAGCCGCTCGTGCGCGCGACGCAGCTCGACTTCCCGCTCGAGGGCCGGACGGTGATCCTCGTCGACGACGTCCTCTACACCGGCCGCACGATCCGCGCCGCGATCGACGCGCTCTTCGACTACGGCCGCCCTGCCCGTGTGCAGCTCGCGACACTCGCGGACCGCGGCCACCGCGAGCTGCCGATCCGCCCGGACTACGTCGGGAAGAACCTGCCGACGAGCCGCGGCGAACGAGTCCAGGTCGAGCTCGTCGAGGTCGACGAGGTCGACCGCGTCCTGCTCGTGCCGACTCCCGAGGAGGGATCTCCGTGAACGTCCGCGTGATGCGCGACGACCTGCGCCCGCCGGCGCCGCCGGCGCGCCGCCACCTGCTCTCGATCCAGGACCTCTCGCGCGACGACGTCGAGCGGCTGCTCGCGACGGCGGCGAGCTTCGAGGCGTCCCTCGACCGCGAGGTGAAGAAGCTGCCGACGCTGCGCGGCCGGCTCGTGGTGACGCTGTTCTTCGAGTCCTCGACCCGCACCTCGTCGAGCTTCGAGCTGGCGGCGAAGCGGCTGTCGGCGGACACCATGTCGCTGAAGGCGGCGGGCTCGTCCGTCGACAAGGGCGAGTCGCTGCGGGACACCGCGCTGACGCTCGCGGCCTACGACCCCGACGTGATCGTGCTGCGGCACCCGCAGGCGGGCGCGCCGCGGCTCGTCGCCGACGCGACCGAGGCTCGGATCGTGAACGCCGGCGACGGCGCGCATCAGCATCCGACGCAGGCACTCCTCGACCTGTACACGATGCGCGGAGCCCTCGGCCGGCTCGAAGGGCTCCAGGTGGCGATCGTCGGCGACCTGCTCCACTCGCGCGTGGCGCGCTCCCTCGTGCAGGCGCTCGCGCTCGTCGATGCCCGCGTCACCGTCGTCGGCCCGCCCTCCCTCGTCCCGCGCGGGATCAAGGCGATGGGCTGCGAGGTCGCGCACGAGGTCGACGCGATCGGAGCCGCGGACGTCGTGTACGTGCTGCGGATGCAGCGCGAGCGCATGCTGGAGGGCGCGAGCTACGTCCCGAGCCTGCGCGAGTACGCGGCGCGCTGGGGGATCACGGCGGAGCGCGTCCGGCCCGGGCAGGTCGTGATGCACCCGGGGCCGATGAACCGCGGCGTCGAGCTCGACCCGCGCGTGGCCGACGCCCCGTGCTCGCTCGTGACGACGCAAGTACGTGCGGGCCTCGTCGTGCGGATGGCCGTGCTCTACGACCTG
>DATHTC010000506.1:0-6637 GCA_035463735.1 Gaiellaceae bacterium
CCGCCGTCTGCGACGTCGAGGCGATGGAGGGGTTCGGCGTCCTCCGCGCGTGTGCGCTCGCGGGCGTGCCGGCCGTCGAGCTGCGGGCGGTTTCGAACGCGATCGGGGAGCCCGACCGGGGACGCTGGAGGCTGGCGGACGCCGTCGCCGCGCTGAGCGAGGCGACCCGTCGCGTGGTCGCGGCGCTGACGGTAGCGTCGTCTCGATGAGGATCCTCGTCGTGGGGTCGGGCGGTGTCGGCGCCGCCGTCGCGGCCGTCGCCCGCCGGCGGCGCTTCTTCGAGCGGATCGTGTTCGCCGACGTCGAGGAGGGCCGAGCGCAAGCGGTCGTCGCGCGCGACGGCGACGAGCGGTACGGCGCCGCCGCGCTCGACGCCACCGACCGGGCCGCGATCGTGGCGCTCGCGCGCGCGGAGCGGGCGGACGCGATTCTCAACGCCGTCGACCCGCGCTTCAACCCGTCGGTCTTCGCCGCGGCGCTCGAGGCCGGCTGCACGTACCTGGACCTGGCGATGACGCTCTCCGAGCCGCATCCCGACCGCCCGTACGAGGAGCCCGGCGTGAAGCTCGGCGACGCACAGTTCGCCCAGGCCCGACGCTGGGAGCAGGCGGGTCGGCTCGCGCTCGTCGGCATCGGCGTCGAGCCGGGCCTCTCGGACGTGTTCGCCCGGCACGCGGCCGACGAGCTGTTCGCCGAGGTGGACGAGGTCGCGGTCCGCGACGGCGCGAACCTCGAGGTCGAGGGCTACGCGTTCGCACCGACGTTCTCGATCTGGACGACGATCGAGGAGTGCCTCAACCCGCCGGTGGTGTGGGAGCGCGACCGCGGCTGGTACACGACGGAGCCGTTCTCGGAGCCCGAGCTGTTCGACTTCCCCGAGGGGATCGGGCCGGTCGAGTGCGTCAACGTCGAGCACGAGGAGGTGCTGCTGGTCCCGCGCTGGGTGGACTGCCGCCGGGTGACGTTCAAGTACGGCCTCGGCGAGGAGTTCATCGACGTGCTGAAGACGCTCCACAAGCTCGGCCTCGACTCGACTCGGCCGCTCCGCGTGCGGGGCGTGGAGGTCGCGCCGCGCGACGTCGTCGCAGCTGCGCTGCCCGACCCGGCGACGCTCGGCGACCGGATGCGCGGGCGGACGTGCGCGGGCACGCTCGTCACCGGGACCGGCGCCGACGGCTCGGCGCGGGCGACCTACCTCTACCACGTCGTCGACAACGAGCAGTCGATGGCCGAGTGGGGGCACCAGGCCGTCGTGCTGCAGACCGCCCTCAACCCGGTCATCGCGCTCGAGCTGCTGGCCGGGGGCGCGTGGTCCGGCGTCGGCGTGCTCGGCCCGGAGGCCTTCCCGGCGCGGCCGTTCCTCGACCTCCTCGCCGACTACGGCGCCCCGCACGGGGTGGACGAGCGGCCGCCGCCGCCGGGGTGAGCGACACCCCGCAGGCGCTGCCGCCGGCCGAGCGAACCGTCGGGCAGCTCGTCGCCGAGACGATCCGCCTGTACGGCCGCCGCTTTCTGCTCTGCCTGCCGCTCGGCCTGCCCGCGGCCGTGCTCGACGTGGTCGCCGCGCAGGCCCCGCGGACGACCGGGTTCTGGGTCGCGCTCACGGCGGGGCCCGCGCTCCTGACGCTCTCGTACGTCGGCGCGACGCTCGTGGCTCTCGACGCCTCGCGCGCCCCCCGCCGCCTCGCGCTCGCCTACGCCGCGGGGGTGCTCGTGTTCGTGCCGTTTCCGCTCCTCGCCACCCTCTTCATCCTCCCGGGACTCGCCTGGCTTGCACTGTTCGGGCTGGTCGTGCCGGCGATCCTCGTCGAGGGCCGCGGCTTCCGCGACGGCCTCAACAGGGCCACGCGGCTCGCACGTGCCGACTACGTCCACGCGCTCGGGTCGCTCGCCGCGCTCGCCCTCGTCTACTTCGTCTCGCGCTTCGGGCTCGCCGTGCTCCTCCGCGGTCAGGGCGAGCAGACGGAGGCCGTCGCCGCGTTCCTCGCCGACGTCGTCATCGCGCCGCTGCTCTTCCTCGGCACGGCCCTGCTGTACGTCGACCAGGCCGCGAGAGTCGTAGACTCCGGCCGGCCGACGACGAAGCGACCGAGGAGGGCGAGCCGTGCCGACCTACATCCTGCTGACCACGCTCACGGCGCAGGGCGTCCAGACGCTCAAGTCGAACCCTGACCGGCTGCGGGCGGTGAACCAGGACGTCGAGGAGCTCGGTGCGCGGGTCCTGCACCAGTGGGCGACGCTCGGCGAGTTCGATTTCGTGAACATCGTCGAGGCGCCGGACGTCGAGACGATCGCGCGCGTCTCCGTCGCCCTCGGCGCCCGCGGCAGCGCGAAGCTGCAGACGTTGCCGGCGCTGCCGATCGACGACTTCCTGCGCACGCTCGAGCACTAGAACGCGCGGAGCCGCTCGTGTTCAGGGGGCTCTCGGGCGGCGAGATCGCGGCGCTCATCGCCGTGTGGACGGGCGCCTTCGTGCTCGTGTGGTGGCACGCCGACCGCCACGGGTCGAAGCACGCGACGGCGTGGGGCATCGCGGCCTTCCTCGCCGCGGGCATCGTCGTCCCTTTCTACTTCGTGCGCTACTGGCTGCGGCGGCGGGCGCGGCCCTGAGCGGCTAGCGCCGCGTGAACACGTAGTCGGGCTTCGCGGCCATGTGGCAGCTCCAGCAGACGGCGCCGCGGGCGAGCACGCCGAAGCGGGCGCGCGTCGACGGCCGCGTCCACTCGATCATCTCCCAGCCGCGGTGAGCGCGCCGGCCGGGGAGCTTCCGCATCGCCGCGACGACGCCGACGTACCGGTCGCCGGGCCGCCGGATCTCCTTCACGATCACGGTGCCGACCGGGTAGACGCCTCGCCGCGCCCGTTTCGAGGCGTAGACGTTCTTCGTGCCGCGGTGGGCGTCGCTCGCGCGGGGTGGGATCGGGGCGCGGTTCACCTTCGGCCACGCCGTGTAGCCGGCCGTCCACGCCGGCAGCCCAGGCAGCGCCCTCGCCTCCTCCCGCGCCTGCGCGACCGTCACGCCGACGACGGCGGACGCGGCGAGGGCGGCGAGCGCGAGCACGCGGCGCACGTCGCAAGCGTACGCCGGAGGAGGTGTCGGGTTCCTTAATTCGTGTGGGTCGCGCGCCTCAGGCGGCGACGCGCTCGCGCTCGCGCACGGTGGCCACGAGCGCGTCCAGCAGGTCCTCGACGCGGGCCGCGAGCTCGTCGTCGAGCAGGCGCCCCTGCTTCTCGAGCCGCGCCTGCGCGCGCGGCACCGGGAGCTCCTCGCCCACCACCCGGGCGCCGAGCGCCGCGAGCACCTTCCGCAGCTCCGCCTGGGCCCAGACGGCGCCGAACGCGCCGTTGCTGGCGCCGATCACCGCGACGGGCACGTTTCTGAGCGGGTTCGTCGCCAGTGGCCGCGACGCCCAGTCGAGCGCGTTCTTCAGCTGTCCGGGCACGGACGAGTTGTACTCGGGGGTGGCGAACAGCACCGCGTCCGCTCCCGCGAGCGCCGCGCGGAATCGTGCGGCGCCCGCGGGGCCGTCGCCGACGTCGTCGTCCTCGTCGTACGGCGGCACGTCCTTCAGCCCCGCGAGCTCCTCGAACTCGACGTCGGGGTCGAGGAGCAGCGCCGCCTCGCGGAGGAGCCGCGTGTTGTGCGAGTCGCGCCGCAGGCTGCCGGAGACGCCGAGGACCTTCATGCGGCTAGCTCCGGACGAAGAAGAGCTCGCCGGTCAGCGAGACGTCGGTCGCGAGGGCCGGATCGCCGCTCGGGAGGGGCATGTTCCAGCTGACGCCGTACTCGGTGCGGTCGAGCGACCCCTCGAGCGTGAGGCGGACGCGCTCCTTGCCGTAGGCGTCGACGATCCCGTCCGCCACCTGACCGCGCAGCTCGACGGGCTGCGACGTGCCGCGGATCTCGAGCTCGCCGCGGATCGCGACCTCGTCGTCACGGCGACCGATGTCCTCCGCGACGAAGCGGATCTCCGGCGTCCGCTCCGCGTCGAAGAAGTCCGGCGACTGGAGGTGCGCCTCGAGGTTCTCGTCCTGGACCTGGACGTTCGCGACCTGCGCCACTCCGTGCAGCCGCGCCGTGCCGTTCGCGGCGACCTCGAGGGTGGCCTCGAACGGCGAGAACGTGCCGCGGAAGGTGCCGCCCATGTAGGCGAGCGCGAAACCGACGTGCGAGTGGACGGGATCAGCCGTCCAGGTCCCGGTCGGCAGCACGGCGGCGGGCGATTCGATCGTGCTCATTGCAACCTCTCTCTCTTCCGGTAAACTTGATTACGCAAGCAACTCTAGCAGAGAAACATGACTGGTCAAGTATTGACGGAACAAGCACCACCGCCCGCGCTGGAGGCGTGGGTCGCACTGCTGCGTGCCCATGCGGCGGTCACGCGAGACCTCAGCGCCGGGCTCCTCGCGGAGCACGGCCTGTCGATCAACGACTACGAGGCGCTGCTGCGGCTGTCCGAGGCCGAGGACGGCCGCCTGCGCCGGGTCGACCTCGCGGCGACCCTGCTCCTGACGGCTTCCGGGGTGACGCGGCTGCTCGACGGGCTCGAGCGCGCCGGCTACGTGGAGAAGGCGGCGTGCGAGTCGGACGCGCGCGTGAGCTACGCGGTGCTCACGGACGCGGGTCGGGCGAAGCTCGCGGCTGCGGGCTCGTCCCACGTGCGGGCCATCCGCGAGACCTTCGAGGGCGACCTCGACGAGGCCGATCTCCGCACGCTCGCCGAGCTGCTCGGGCGGCTGCCCTCGCTGGGGCAGTGCGCTCTCGAGGGTCAGAGCGCGGCGTAGGCGACCGCGACCTCCCCTGCGAGCGACGCGTTGTCGGCGATCAGCTCGAGGTTCGCGCGCTCCGTGCGGCCGCCGCTCTCCCGGTGGAGGTACGCGAGCACGAACGGCGTCACTGACTGTCCCCGCACGCGGTGCACCTCGGCCTCGGCGAGCGCACGCTCGATCAGCGGCTCGACGTCGTCCAGGCTCTCCGTCGGCGGCCGCGCGAGGAGGAGCGCCGCGCGACCGAGTGTCCAGTGGGCCCGCGCCACGCGCGCGGCCTCCGCCGCCGACTCGACGCGCGCCGACACGGGCGGCCCGCCCGCCGCGGCGTAGAACAGCGGCAGCTCGTCCGTTCGGTAGCCGAGCACCGGGATCCCGAGCGTCTCCAGCAGCTCGGCGGTGGCCGGCACGTCGAGCAGCGACTTCACCCCCGACGAGACGACGAGCACCTCGCTCCGCGCGAGCTCCCCGAGGTCGGCCGAGACGTCGGGCGGCGACGGGAACCCCCGGTGGACGCCGCCGAGGCCGCCCGTGCCCATGAACCGGATCCCGACGGCGTGAGCGGCCGCGACGGTGCCGCCGACGGTCGTGCCGCCGACGGCTCCCTGCACCGCCGCGGCGGCGAGGTCGCGCGGACCGCACTTGCGCGCCTCGGGCGTGAACCGCCCGAGCTCCTCCTCCGTCAGCCCGACGCGGATCCGCCCGTCGAGGACGCCGATCGTCGCCGGTACCGCCCCGGCCTCGCGCACGCGCCGCTCGCTTGCGAGCCCGACCGCGACGCCCTCGCCCGCCGGGAACCCGTGCGCGACGAGGGTCGTCTCCAGCGCCACGACGGGGCGGCCGGAAGCGAGCGCGTCGCGGACCTCGTCGGCGACGTGGATCAACGTGCTCACGGCATCGCCCCCATCCGCGACACGCACCTGGCCGCGGCGCGGAGCGCCATCTCGTAGCCGCCGAGCAGGAAGCCGGCCGCGAAGGCGTCGCCGGCGCCCGTGCCGTCGACGACCTCGGCCGGCACGGCTGCGTGCTCGTGCTCGCCGGCGCGGTCACGGACGACGCAGCCGCTCGCGGAGTGGACGACGACCGTCTCCGCCTCGAGCGCGCCCGCGAGCTCGGCCTCCGCCTGCGACGCGAGCACGAGCGCCGGTCGCAGCTCCCGGAGCAGCGCTCGCAGGATCTCGACGCCCATCTCCTCGATCGCCGCCGTCGACGAGAGGTCGACGCTGACACGCGGCGCGCGTCTCGCCGCCGCGAGCGCGGTCGCCCGGAGCGGCTCGCGCGCCAGCGAGTACGCGGGGACGTGCAGCCAGTCGCACCCGTCGAGCCACGCCGCGTCGAGCTCCTCGGGGGCGAAGGTGACGGCGACGCCGCGGTCGGAGAGCATCGACCGCGTCCCGTCCGCGTGCGCGAGCGAGACGACGGTGCCGGTCCCCTGCTCGACCTCCGGCCCGGCGAGCTCGACGCCGCGCTCCAGCAGCGCGCCCCGCACGACTCGACCCGCCGGATCGCGCGCGCGCTTCCCCACGAACCGAGCGCGGTCGCCGAGCGCGGCGACCCAGGCCGCGACGTTCGCCGCCTGGCCGCCTGCGCCCACGTGTGTGTGCGCGTCGGTGTCCGTGTCCGCCGCGATCGGGGCGTCGAGGCGGACGACCACGTCCAGCAGCAGGTCGCCGAGCGAGCACACGAGCATGAGAGGATCCTGCCCGTGGACGCCGACGGACGGCAGGGGAAGCGTGATCGGCTGCGGTCGTTCCTCATCGGCGGGATCGTCGGCGCGGGCGCGGCCGTCGCCGCCGGCCGCCGCCTGCGCCCGCGTCCGCGGCGGCCGCGGCAGACCCCTGCGGGCCTCGCCGCCTTCGAGGGCGCGCCG
>DATHTC010000507.1:0-4848 GCA_035463735.1 Gaiellaceae bacterium
ACCGTCGTCGCGGTGCTCGACCGCCGGCCGCCGCTCGCCGTCTCGCACGACGCGGGCGCGACGTGGAGCGAGAGCGGCCGCGGGCTGCCACCCGGGCGCGCCGTCGCCGTCCACCCGGACGATCCGGACACGATCCTCTACGGGGCGCGCAACCGCCTCTACCTCTCGAGCGACGGCGGCCGCTTCTGGCGCGCGCTCGCGGTCGAGCTGCCGGCGATCGAGCGCGTTGCGCTCACGCCCTAGGGAGTGCCGCAGCGCTACAGCCTGAACTCGCCGCGGGCGACGGTGACGGCCGAGCCGCCGACCTCGACCCGCTCGATGCGCCCGTCGCCGCCCTCGGCGCGGGCGACGAGCCGGGACGGCCGCCGGAGCTCCGTGCCCTGCTCGATCTCGACCTCCTGCCCCCACTCGATGCGCCCGTGGCGGGCGAGGTGACACGCGAGCGGGCCGGCCGCGGAGCCGGTGGCCGGATCCTCGGCGACCCCGTGCGCCGGCGCGAACATGCGGGTCTTCCAGCGCGTGCCCGCGCCGGCGAAGCAGCTCGCGCCGATCTCGCCGAGCCGCGCCAGCGCGCCCAGATCCGGCTCGAGCGCGGCCACCGCTGCCTCGTCCGGAAGTGCGACGTAGGCGAAGCGGACGCCGTTGTCGTAGAGCTCGACCGGAAGCTCCGAGCGCTCGACGCCGAGCGCCGCGAGCAGCGCGTCGGCCTCGGCGAACGGCTCCACGGTCGGGACCGGCTGCGTCATGCGCCCGAAGACGATGCGCCCCGAGTCGTCGCGCGTCAGCTCCACCGGCACGACCCCGCTGCCCGTCTCGAGCGCGATCACGCCGAGCTGCAGCGGCGCGCCGAGAACGAACGCGGTGCCGAGCGTGGGATGGCCGGCGAACGGGATCTCCCCGCCCGGCGTGAAGATGCGGATGCGCGCATGCCCCTCGCCCTCGGCCGGGAGCACGAACACGGTCTCGGAGAAGTTCATCTCGCGCGCCAGCGGCAGCAGCAGCTCCTCGGGGAGCTCGCGTGCGTCGGTGAACACGGCCAGCTGGTTGCCTGCGAGCGGCGTGTCCGTGAAGACGTCGGCGACGACGTAGCGGTACGTGCCCACGCCCGGATTGAATCAGGCCGCCGGGGGCAGCCCGTCGGGCGACGGCGGGAGGCGACGCGGGCGCAGCCGGCGGACGTTCGCGCGGAGCAGGCGCTCTCGGACCTCCTGCTCGCTCGCGTCGAGGCGGAGCAGGTGGCCGCGCGCCTGCAGTCGACGGACGGTGAGCTCGTCGATCCCCAGGCGCGCGGCGATCGTGCGGGCGTCCTCGGCCATCACTGCCGGTACGCAGGCGCGTGGTCGAGGCTCCACCGGCGCAGGCTGCCCAGGACGCCGGCCAGGCCCGCCCTCCGGCGCGCACGCCGGCGACGGGGCGAGCTCGGGCGCTGCGCGCGCCGGTACTCCTCGGCGATGCGCTCCGCCCGCTCCCGCGCGATCTGGCTTCTGATGTGCGACTCGTACGCGATCATGGCGATCCCTCCCTGGGATCCAACGCTCCGGCGCGAGAGGCCGCACGAAATCGCACTGCGAATGGACAGCGTCAATTCTCGACGGAATGTCGGCGTTCCGGCGGCGCGACCCCGGCGCCTCTCGGCGGAGCTGCGATGTGCTCTACGGCTTGGGCTGGTCGGCGATCCCTCCTTTCCGAGCTGCTCTGCCGCCTCCGAGAACGACGAAGGCGACCCGTCGGGTCGCCCTCGCAAGAAGCTGCTATGCCGCTAGATCGCTAGCGTTCGCGCCTCCGTGCGAGGGCTTCCGTGAAGCCGAGGCCGACGACCTGCCGGCTCCACGCGTCCATCCACGCGATCCGCCGGCACGCCGCTGCCGCGGCGAGAGCGGACGGGGAGTTGGCGTAGAGACGGGTCATGGACTGGCTCCTGGTGGACATCGGTCGATCGACGATAGCGCGCACGCCCGCGTTTGGCAAGAGCTTCGTCCGAAGATCTCCACGCCCGTCCGGCACCGGGCGCGCGAAAAGCGCGATGCATCTCGTGACCCGATATTGCTCCGCGAATGCGCGAGGTCGCGTTCTGCCCCACCGGCGCCGGCTCCCGTCCCTACGATGCCCTCGTGCGAGTCGTCCTCGTTCGCCACGCCGAGGCCGCGCCGGGAGCGCCGGACGAGCTCCGCCCGCTCACGCCGCAGGGCCGGGAGCAGGTCCGTGCGCTGGCGCGGGTGGTGCCGCGACCGGACGCGATCGTCTCCAGCCCGCTCCTGCGAGCGCGGGAGACGGCGGAGCTGCTCGGGGAGGCGGTCGGCGTAACGGCCGAGACCGACGAGCGGCTCGAGCCGGGGGCGACGGCGGCGGACGTCCTCGAGACCACCGCCGGGCGCGGCGAGACCGTGATCGTCGTCGCGCACCAGCCCGACTGCGGCCTGATCGCGGCCGCGCTCGGCGCCGGTGAGGTCGCGTTCCCGCCGGGCGGCCACTGCGTGCTGCACGTGTGAGCGGAGCCGCGAGCGCCGCGGTCTCGGTCGCCGCCCTGCGC
This sequence comes from Gaiellaceae bacterium, assembly GCA_035463735.1. Lineage (GTDB taxonomy): Bacteria > Actinomycetota > Thermoleophilia > Gaiellales > Gaiellaceae > DATHTC01. The sequence goes on from DATHTC010000507.1 coordinate 2,531, forward strand.
AAGACGTACGGCGGCGTCGAAGCGCTGCGCGGGATCTCCTTCGAGATCGCCGCGGGCGAGGTGTTCGGCCTGCTCGGGCCGAACGGCGCGGGCAAGACGACGACGGTCGAGATCCTCGAGGGCTACCGAGAGCGGGACGCCGGCGCCGTCCGGGTGCTCGGCTTCGACCCAGCCCGCCACGAGCGCGCGTTCCGCGAGCGGATCGGCGTCGTGCTCCAGTCGTCCGAGCCGTTCGCGAACCTCACCGTGCGCGAGACGCACGCGATGTTCGCGCGCTACTACGCACGGCCGCGCGACGTCGACGAGGTCGTGCGGCTCGTGGGGCTGGAGGCAAAGCGCGACGCGCGCGTGAAGACGCTGTCCGGCGGGCAGAAGCGCCGCCTCGACCTCGGCGTCGCCCTCGTCGGCGATCCCGAGCTCCTCTTCCTCGACGAGCCGACGACCGGCTTCGATCCCGAGGCGCGACGCGCCGCCTGGGAGATGGTGCGCGCTCTGCGCTCGCTCGGGAAGACGATCCTGCTGACGACGCACTACCTCGACGAGGCGCAGCAGCTGTGCGACCGCGTCGCCGTGCTGCGGGCGGGGGAGATCGTCCGCATCGGCGCCCCGGGCGACCTCCGCGCCGGCCCGACCGAGACGGCGATCCGCTTCCGGCGGGACGGCGAGGAGATCGTGCTGCGGACGGCGGAGCCGACGCGCACGCTGCACGAGCTCACCGGCGAGGCGCTCGCGGCGGGAGCGGAGCTCGAAGGCCTCGAGGTGACGCGGCCCAGCCTCGAGGACGTGTACCTCGCGCTGCTCGAGGAGGAGGACGCGGAGCGGTGAGCCTCTTGCTGCACCAGCTGCGTGTCGAGCAGCGGCTGTTCTGGCGCAGCCGCGAGGCCGCGATCTTCGTCTTCCTGTTCCCGCTGCTCCTGTTCCTGCTCCTCGGAGCGGTGTACGACGGGGAGATCGAGGGCTACGCGGCCGCGAGCTGGCTCCTCGTCGGGATGATCGGCTACGGCGTCGCGAACACCGCGCTCGGCGGGCTCGCGATCTTCCTCGTCCTGCGCCGTGAGTCCGGGATCCTGAAGCGGCTCCGGTCGACGCCGCTGCCCGGCGCCGTCTACCTCACGGCCGTGGTCGCCTCGACGCTGATCGTCTTCGCGCTCGAGGTCGCGGTGCTCGTCGTCGTCGGCCGGCTGCTGTTCGACGCCGCGCTGCCGCAGGACTGGGCGTCGCTCGTGCTCGCGCTGGTGCTCGGCGCCGCCGCCTTCGCGGGGATGGGCTTCGGGCTCGCGTCGCTCGTCCGCTCCTCGGAAGGGGCGTCGCCGATCGTGAACGTGATCATCCTCCCGATGGCGTTCCTGTCGGGCTCGTTCGGGCCGACGCGCGAGTACCCGGACGTGCTCCAGGCGCTGGCCGAGGTGCTGCCGCTCAGCCACTTCCTCGACCTCGTCCGCGCCTCCTACCTCGAGGGCGAGGGGCTGTGGGAGCGGCCCGGGGCGATCGCCGTGGTGGCGCTGTGGGGCGCCGCGGGCTTCGCGCTGGCCGCGCGGCGGTTCCGCTGGTCGCCGACGGAGCGCTAGGACGGGTTAGCGGGCGGACGCTCGGGGGAACGACGCGCGGCGATGCGGATCGACCCGCTGATCGCGTTCGTCGTCCCGGGCGGCGAGGAGACGGGGCCCGAGGTCCGGGTCAACTTCGGCATGTTCGCCGGGCGCGAGGCGACGCCGGCCGAGCTCGACGAGCTCGCGCACGGGATCGTCCGCGACTTCGGCCACGCGTCGGTCGTCGGCGAGCACCGGCACGAGGCCGGCCCCGACGCGGAAGGCGCCGTCTACCAGGTGCGGATCGAGGTGCCCGACGGCGCCGAGCCCGACCGCATCGCCGCCGCCGCCGCGGCGTGGGCGCAGGGCTGCATCGACGAGCGGCGCGTGGAGGTCGAGGACCTCTAGGCGCTACGCGGCCTCGTCTCGCGCAGCCGCGAGCGCCCGCGGGAAGAGGACGTTGTTCTCCTCGTGCACGTGGCGGTGGAGGTCGAGCTCGAGCTCCCGCAGCGCGTCGAGCGCCGCCCGGTGCGTGTTGCAGCGCGCGCCTCCGAGGTCGAACCCGTCCGTCAGAGCGCGGAGCCGGTCGAGCGCCGCCGCGGCCTCCTCGTGCTCGTGCTCGAGCTCGGCCACGACCGAGGGGTCGTCGGCAGCGCCGCCGGAGACGATCGCGGGGAAGAGCCGCCTCTCCTCGTCCTCGAGGTGCGACTCGAGCTCGGCGCGGAGGCCCTCGAACGTCGCTCCGACCTCGACGAGGCGCTCGTCCTCCGCCCCGTGCGCCTTCGCCAC
>DATHTC010000508.1:0-2291 GCA_035463735.1 Gaiellaceae bacterium
CTGACCGCGTCGGGCACCTCCGGGCGCGGCGGGTCGATCATCCCGACCAGGCCGAGGAACTCGAGGTCGCGCTCGACCGCGTCCGCCTCGAGGGGGCAGTCGTCCGGAAGCTCACGCCGGGCGACGGCCAGCACGCGCAGAGCTCCCCGCTCCATCGCCGCGGCCGCGTCCGCGGCCCGGCCGCGCTCGCGCGCGTCGAGCTGTGAGCGGGCGAGGATCTCCTCCGGTGCGCCCTTCACGTAGGCGACCCGCGCGCCGTTCGTGCGATGGATCGTCGCCATTCGGCGCCGCCGGGAATCGAACGGCAGCTCCGCGACCCGCGGCGCGTGGGCGCTCTCGTGCTCGTGGCGCAGGCCGCCCTTCTCCGCAAGCACGACGAGCGCGCCCTCGGTCGGGTCGCCGCGGACCGACCAGCCCGACCCCGTCGAGACCAGGCGGCTGTCGTTGCAGAGAAGCCCGGCCCGGAGCAGCTCGGCCAGCTCCACCGGGTGCACGACGTGCCCCTCGTCGAGGAAGCGGCCGAAGGGCTCGTACCCGGCGCCCTCGACGTCGACCGCGCGGTCCGGCGTCCAGATCCGCTGGACGGTCAGCTCGTTCTCGGTGAGCGTGCCGGTCTTGTCGGTGCAGATCACCGTCGTCTCGCCCAGCGTCTCCACGGACGAGAGGCGCCGGACGAGGGCGTTGCGCTTCGCCATCCGCTGGGTCGCCAGCGCGAGCGACAGGGTCACGGTCGGCAGCAGCCCCTCCGGCACGTTCGCGACCATCACGCCGATCGCGAAGACGAACCGCTCGTTCAGTCCCATCCCCAGCGCGCCGGCGAGGAAGAAGAACGTGGTGCCGATTCCGATCGACAGGAGCGCGACGAGCTTCGTGACGTGACGCAGCTCGAGCTCCAGCGGGCTCGGCTCCTCGCGCGCCTGCTGGGTCAGCTCCGCGATCCGGCCGAACTCGGTGCGCATTCCGGTCGCGCGAACCAGCGCCTCGGCGCGGCCCGAGACGACGTGCGTGCCGGCGAAGACCCGCTCCGAGGCGGCGACGGGAATCGACTCACCGGTGAGCGTGGAGTTGTCCACGCGGAGCTGCGCGTCCAGGAGCAGGTCGGCGTCCGCGCTGATCCGGTCTCCGGCCTCGAGGAGGAGCACGTCTCCAGGCACCAGCTGCTCGGCGCCTATCTCGACCGTCTCCCCGTCGCGCCGGACGCGCGCGAGGGTCGGAAGCATCCGCCGCAGCGCATCGGTCGCACGCTCCGCGCGGTACTCCTGGACGAACGCGAAGCCTGCGTTGACCAGGATCACGATCACGATCGCCGCCGAGAGCTCCGGCATCCCGCCCGCCCAGGCGAGCACGGCGCCGCCCCACAGGAGCAGCGCGAACAGGTGGTAGAGCTGGGCGAGGAACCTGCGGAGCTCCGACGGGCGCGGCGGCTCGGCGAGCACATTCGGGCCGACCTCGGCCAGACGCCTGGCCGCCTCGGCGGAGCTGAGACCCGGGGAGGCGCGCTCAGACTCGACTGCCTGGATCGCGGTCACCGTGCCCGCAGCTTCTCCCCGCGCCGTCGCGACGCCATCCGGGCGGGTGATGAGCGTCGGTGCGGCTTTTCCACAGGCGCGGGCGGCCGACCACCGATGGCGCCTCGGGCGCGCCTGGGCGAAGCTTGCTCCATGCTGGCCGAGGAGCTGCACGCCCTGCCGGCCGAGGAGGTCGCCGACCGCCTCGGCGCCGACGCGCAGGCCGGGCTCTCGAACGAGGAGGCAGCACGCCGCCTCGCGGAGGTGGGGCCGAACGCGCTCGCCGCCCGCGAGCGCCCACACTACGCGGCCGTCGCAGCGCGCCAGCTCGTCGATCCCCTGGTCGCGCTGCTCGTCACCGCCGCCGTCATCTCCGCGGCGATCGGCGAGGAGCTCGAGGCGGGCGTGATCGCCGCGATCGTCGTCCTGAACGCCGTGCTCGGGTTCGTCCAGGAGGCGGGCGCCGAGCGGGCGGTCATGGCGCTCAGGACCGCCGTCGAGCTGACGGCAGTCGCCGTCAGGGACGGCCGCGAGACGCCGGTTCCGGCGCGGGAGCTCGTGCCGGGCGACCTGGTCCTCCTCCGGGCCGGCGACCGCGTACCGGCCGACGCGCGGCTCGTCTCCTCCGGCTCGCTGGCCGTGGACGAGTCGGCGCTGACCGGCGAGTCGATCCCCGTCGACAAGGACGTCGACCCGGTCGCGTCCGGCGCGCCGCTCGCCGAGCGCTCGTCGCTGGTCTTCGCCGGAACCGCGGTCACCCGCGGGCGCGCCTCCGCCGTCGTC
>DATHTC010000509.1:0-3375 GCA_035463735.1 Gaiellaceae bacterium
CGCGCAGCGTCTCGGGGCGGGTGACGTCGCCCTCCACCACCTCGACCCCGCCGAGCCCCTCGCCCTGCCCGGCGCGCCGGACGAGCCCGCGCACCGGACGGTCGTGCGCGACGAACGCGCGCACGAGGTGGCTGCCGACGAAGCCGGCGGCGCCGGTGACGAGAAGCGGCTTCGGCGTCATGCGTCCAACCTTAGTCGAAGTTCTTCCAGTACCGCGACGGCACTGGCCCGACCTGGTCCTGGTACTTCGAGCCGAGGTCGCCGGACCCGTACGGGTGCTCCGCGGGCTCCGTCAGCTGCACGAACGAGACCTGGCCGATCTTCATCCCCGGGTAGATCGTGATCGGGAGGTTGGAGACGTTCGAGAGCTCGAGCGTCACCTGCCCGTTCCAGCCGGGGTCGATGAAGCCGGCGGTGGAGTGGATCAGCAGCCCGAGGCGCCCGAGCGAGCTCTTGCCCTCGAGCCGGGCGACGAGGTCGTCCGGCAGCCGCACGCGCTCGAGCGTCGTCCCGAGCACGAACTCGCCCGGGTGGAGGATGAACGGGGTGTCGCCCTCGACCGAGACGAGCTCCGTCAGCTCGTCCTGCGGCTGCTTCACGTCGATGTAGGGGTAGCGGGCGTTGTGGAACACGCGGAAGTGGCGGTCGACGCGCACGTCGACGCTCGACGGCTGGACGAGCGTCTCGTCGAGCGGGTCGATCTCGATCCGGCCCTCGGCGAGCAGGCGGCGGATGGTGCGGTCGGAGAGGACCACGGCCCGATTCTGACAGCGCGTCGCAGCAGGAGCCGGAACGCACTTCGTGCGGACCTGCGCTAGGGTCCACGCCCCGCCGATGGTGCTCGAGCCCGTCGACCCCAACCAGCTCTTCCGGGACCGCCGCCGCCAGGCTCGACGGCGCCGGCGGCAACGGCGCCTGGTGCTGATCGGAGTCACGGTCGCGGTCGCTCTCGGCGCGGCGGTGGTCGTGTGGGCGAGGGGCGACGGAGGCGCCGCGGCGGACGCGGAGAACGCGGCGCTCGCGCGGCCGGCGCCGCCGGCGACGTCAGTCGCGAAGAACCTGCTCGCGCCGCGGCCGGCCCCCGCGAAGATGCGCGGCGTCCACGTCACGATGGCGCTCGCGTCGATCCCGGGGAAGCTCCAGGAGTACCTGCGGATGCCGGGCCTCAACACGCTCCAGCTCGACATCAAGGACGAGAACGGCGAGGTCGGGTTCGTCCCGTCTGCGGTGCCGTTCGCCGCGGAGATCGGGGCGGCGCGCCGCTACTACAAGCCGCGCGAGGTGGCGCGGCTCGCGCGGCGGCACGGCGTCTACCTCGTCGGCCGCATCGTCTGCTTCGAGGATCCCGTGCTGTCGGCGGCGCGTCCGGCGATGGCCGTGCAGCGTCCCGACGGCTCGCGGTGGCTCAACCACGCCGGGCTCGGCTGGGCCGACCCGTACAACCGCGAGGTCTGGCGCTACCTGGGCGACCTCGCCGTCACGGCGGTGAAGCTCGGCTTCGACGAGATCCAGTTCGACTACGTGCGCTTCCCGACGGACGGGGACGTCGAGGCGATCCGCTACCCGTCGCAGACGTCGACGGCGCCCGGCTGGGTGATCGCCGAGTTCGTCCACTACGTGTCGTCGCGCGTGAAGCCGCTGGGAGCACGAGTGTCCGCCGACGTCTTCGGGCTCGCGGCCACGCGCGACCTCGGCATCGGCCAACTCCCGAGGCGGATCGCGCGCTACCTCGACGCGATCTACCCGATGGTGTACCCCTCCCACTACGGCCCCGGCGAATACGGGCTCGAGGACCCGAACGCGACGCCCGGCCCGACCGTCGCGGCCGCCCTCGGCGACTTCAACCGCGAGCTGGAGGGGCGGAAGACCGAGGTCATCCCGTGGCTCCAGGACTTCTCCTATGGGCGCACGTACACGGCCGCGGAGGTGAGGGAGCAGATCGACGCCGCGGCGTCCACGGGCGCTGAGGGGTTCCTGCTCTGGAACGCGGCCGGGGTCTACAGCGACGACGTGCTCACGTACGAGCCGGTCGTCGCCGACTGATCCCCCACGCGGCTGCGACCGCACCGTCCGCTATCGTCGGCCGGCGATGGCCGTGACCCGGACGATCGAGCTGCGGACGGAGGTACCCGGCCCGCGCTCCCGCGCGATCCTCGAGCGCCACCGGCGCGTCGTCGCGCGTCCGCTCTCGATCTACCTGCCGCTCGTCGTCGAGTCCGCGTCCGGGGCGACGCTGACCGACGTCGACGGCAACACCTTCGTCGACTTCACCGGCGGCGTGGGCTGCCTGAACGTCGGGCACACGCACCCGCGCGTGGTCGCCGCCGCGCAGGAGCAGCTCGAGCGCTTCACCCACACCGACTACACGATCGTCCCGTACGAGGTCTACGTCCGGCTCGCCGAGCGGCTCGTCGCGCTCGCGCCATTCACGGGCCCCGCGAAGGCCGCGTTCTTCAACGCCGGCACGGAGGCGGTGGAGAACGCCGTCAAGTTCGCGCGCGCGTACACGCGGCGGCCCGCCCTGATCGGCTTCGAAGGAGCCTTCCACGGCCGCACGCTCCTCTCCCTCACGCTCACGTCGAAGACGCACCCGTACAAGGCGGGGCTGGGACCGTTCGCGCCGGAGGTCTACCGCGTCCCGTTCGCCTCCGAGTACCGCGGTCCGACCTCGGCCGAGGCGCTCGCCGCGCTCGAGCGGGCCTTCGCGACCCAGGTGCCCGCGGAACACGTCGCGGCGATCGTGATCGAGCCGGTGCAGGGCGAGGGCGGCTTCGTGCCCGCTCCGCCCGAGTTCCTCCACGGCATTCGACGAATCTGCGACGAGCACGGGATCGTCCTGGTCGTCGACGAGGTGCAGACCGGCTTCGGCCGCACGGGCAAGCTGTTCGCGAGCGAGTGGTACGACCTCGAGCCCGACCTGATGACGGTCGCCAAGTCGATCGCCGGTGGGCTGCCGCTCTCGGGCGTGATCGGCAAGGCCGAGATCATGGACGCTCCCGGCGATTCCGCGGTCGGCGGCACGTACGTCGGCAACCCTGTGGCGCAAGCCGCCGCGTTGGCGGTGCTGGACGCGTTCGAGGAGGAAGGCATCGTCGAGCGCGGCGCCGAGGTCGGCGAGCGGATCAACCGCCGGCTGCTCGACTGGCAGGAGCGCCATCCCCAGATCGGCGACGTGCGCGGCCTCGGGGCGATGCTCGCGATGGAGCTCGTGCACGATCCCGCGACGAAGGAGCCCGCGCCCGAGCTGGCGACGGCGATCGTCGACGCGGCGCTCTCGCGCGGCCTCCTGCTGCTGAAGGCCGGCGTCTACGGGAACTGCATCCGCGTACTCGTGCCCCTCACCATCGACGAGGCGCAGCTCGACGAGGCCCTCGA
>DATHTC010000510.1:0-1873 GCA_035463735.1 Gaiellaceae bacterium
GGCGCGTCCGGGGTGGGGGCGGCGAGCATCGAGCGGGAGGTGTCGAGGAGGAAGAAGGCCTCGGCGTCGCCGCGCACGGGCTGCGACGCCGTCCGCGTCACCGCCGGCTGCGCGGCGGCCGCGCCGGCGAGCACGGCCACCGACGCCGCCGCGGCGACCGGCACGAGCCAGGAGCGACCCCCCGGCTCGGCGAGCCCCAGCACGCCCCGCACCGCCCGCGCCCGCCGCTCGAGCAGCGCGGTGGCTGCCAGAGGGAGCGCGACGGCGAGCGCGACAAGGGCGCCGGCGGGGCTGAGGAAGTCCACGCTAGTAGCCCTCGCCGGGCGCGCTGTAGGCGGCGCCGCCGGTCGACCCGCCGCCGCCGGCCCGGTCGCGCTGCTGCCGCGGCGGCTGGAGCGTGTAGAGGAGCTCGAGGTTCAGCTTCGCGTCCGCGTTCGCCGGGTCGAGCTCGATCGCCCGCTCCAGCGACGCGATGCTCCGGCCGAGGAGGTCGCTCGTCCGCGACCCCGACGCGAGCGCGTCCTCGTAGAGCAGCACCGCTCGCATCGTCGCCGCCCGCGATCGCCGGGCGGGATCGGGGTCGCGCTCCTCGACCCGCGCGAGCGCATCCTCCGCGCGGCTCTGCCGCCTGCGTACCTCGTTCGCGTCGAGGGCGTCGAGGCCGGTGCGCGTGAGCCTGACGAGGCGCAGGGCGTCGCGGAGGCGGAGGTCGTCGTCGAGCGCGAGGCGCTCCTCGGGGACGCGCAGCGGCAGCCGGTCGTCCGGCTCCCAGGCCCCGGGCGCGACGCGGCCGGAGGCGAGCATCACGTCGCCGCGGTCGACGCGGCCGGGCCAGCGGCGGACGTCCTCCGCGAGCAGCGCGAGCGCCGTCGCCGCGACGAGGAGCACGAGCGCGAGCAGGGCGCGAAGCGGCCTCACGTCGCCCTCCTTACGGAAGCCTCCCTCGCCGCGGCCCACGCGAGCCGTCCGTTCAGCAGCTCGTTCGCGGCCAGCGCGGCGAGCAGGAGCAGCACCGCGGCCACGAGCCCCGCAGGCACGGCCGCGTCACGGGCCGCCGCCGCGAGCGAGTCCGGGCCGCTGCCCGGGCGCGCGGCCTCCGCCACCGAGCCGGGCGGGAGCAGCTCCTCGAACAGCCGGCGGTCGGCCGGCGCGGGCGAGAGCGCGACGACCCGCAAGGGGATCCCCTCGCGGCGGAACCGGATCAGCGTCTCCGTCAGCGCCCCCACGTCGTTCTGGTCGTCCTCGAGGTCGCTGACGAGGACGACGGAGCCATCACCGATGGCGTCGCGGCGCAGGATCTCGCGCGCGAGACGGAGCCCCGTGGAGATCTTCGTGCCGCTCGTGAACGCGCGCACCCACGGCGTGATCCCCTGCCCGAACCGGCCGGTCGGCGCGTCCTCGCCGAAGAAGCGCCGGAACGGCTCCAGCTCCCGCGCGGGCGTCCCCGGCGGCAGCGCCTCGTAAGCCGTGTCGGAGTAGACGACGAACCCGAAGCGGTCACGCGAGCGGGCCGCCTGCCCGAGGACGGCGTGGATCTGGCGGTGCGTGTCCGAGCCGATGCTCGTGGACACGTCGAGCACGACGACGCCGCCCGCGTCGCTCGGGAGGAACGTGGCCCGCTCCTCGCGCAGCCCGAAGGCGAGGGCAAGCGCCGCCGCCGCGAGCGCGGCGATCGCGGCCGCGAGCCCGAGCCGGAGCACGCGGCCGCGGAGGAGCGCGCCCGCGAAGGAGCGGCCGTCGGCGAGGGGGATCCTCACCGCTTCACCGCTTCACCGCCTCGCCGCCCTGTCCGCGAGCTCGGCCGCGTCCGGCTCCGCGGGCGTGCGCTCCGACCACGCGAGCGAGCGCGCCTCGGCTGCGAGGCCGTCGCCGT
>DATHTC010000511.1:0-4684 GCA_035463735.1 Gaiellaceae bacterium
CGGGCAGGCGCCCGCGAAATCCCGCCCCGCATGCTCGCCGCGCTGTCCGCCGCGATCGAGGCACGGGAGCCGTCGACCCGGGGACACGGCGCCCGGGTGGCGGCGCTCGTGGAGGCAGTGGCGCTGCGGCTCGGCTGGGACGAGGAGGAGCTCGCGGCGCTCCGGCTCGGGGCGATGCTGCACGACGTGGGCAAGCTCGCGGTCCCGGTCGCCGTGTTGCGCAAGCGGGGCCCGCTCGCACCCGAGGAGGTCGCGCAGATCCGCGTGCATCCCTCCGCGGGGGCACGACTCGTCGCCGCGATCGGGGCGGCGCGACCCGCCCTCCCCTTCGTGCTCCACCACCACGAGCGGTGGGACGGACGCGGCTACCCGGCCGGTCTCGCCGGCGACGGGATCCCGGCCGGGGCACGCCTGCTCGCGCTCGCCGACGCGTTCGACGCGATGACGACGCGGCGGCCGTATCGGCGCGCACTCCCGGCCGCGCACGCGCTCGGGGAGCTCGACCGCTGCGCGGGAACCCAGTTCGACCCGACGCTGACCGGCGCGTTCCTCGACGTCTGGAGCGCGACCGCGCGGGCTGCGGGCTAGCCCGCCAGCGCGATCGGCTCCACGCGCGCGTCCGTGAGGCGGACGAGGTCGGCCGGGGCCAGCTCCTGCTCGAGGCCGCGCCGGCCGGCGCTGACGTGCACGGTGTCGAACGCGAGCGCGCTCTCGTCCACCACCGTCGGCAGGCGCCGCCGCTGCCCCAGCGGGCTGATCCCGCCGACGACGTAGCCGGTGGCCCGCTCCGCCGCCGCCGGCTCGGCCATGCGTGAGCGCTTCCCGAGCGCCCCGAGGTCGAGGCGGCAGTCGACCGGGAGGACGCAGACGGTGAGCGTGCCGCCGGCGTCGGCCACCAGCGTCTTCAGCACACGCGCTGGGTCGACCCCGAGTTGCGCGACCGCCTCGAGGCCGTACGACGGCGCCCGCGGGTCGTGCGGGTACTCGTGGACGCGGAACGCGATCCCGGCCGCCTTCGCCGCGCGCGTCGCCGCCGTCTCGCGGGCGGCCACTGCTACAGCGTCGCCCAGACCTCGAGCTTCGCGCGCACGCGCCGGATCACCTCGTCGGTGTACTCGCTGGTGGTGGCGTGGCCGCCGAGGTCGGCGGTGCGGATCCCCTGGGCGACCGCCTCGAGCGCGGACTCGCGGATCGCACGGCCGGCCTGCTGCGACGGGCCGTCGCCGTGCGTGAGCAGCGCCGCGCCGGCCAGGATCATCGCGAGCGGGTTGGCGACGTTCTTGCCCTCGAGCGCCGGCGCCGTCCCGTGCGCCGCCTCCGCCATCACCGCGTCCGGGACGTAGTCGTCGTCGAACGCGATCAGGAGCGACTCCGAGCCGGCGATCGACCCGAACAGGGGCAGCACGAGGTCGGAGAGGATGTCACCGTCGCGGTTGAGCGACGGGATCACGAGCGGGTCGCCGGAGGAGCCGACGAGGAGCGCGAAGGTGGCGTCGATCAGCTGGGGCTCGTAGCGAACGGTCGGATGGCGCTCCGCCGCGGAGTCCATCTCCTCCTTCAGCATCCCCTCGTACGTGGGGGAGACCGTGTACTTCGGCCCGCCGAACACGGTCGCGCCGGTCCGCTCCGCGTGCCGGAAGGCGTACTCCGCCACCGCGTGGCAGATGCGGCGCTCGATCCGCTCGGTGCGGAAGGCGACCTCCTCGTCGCCCGAGCCCTCGCGCCACTCGCGCGCGCCGTAGGCGTCGCCGACCGCCATCCGTACGACCGAGATCGGCGCGTGCACGCCGCCGAACGGCACCACGCCGGGGATCCGGCGGCCCGTGCGCACGATCACCTTGCCGCCGATCTCCTCGCGCAGGATCCGGTTCGGCGAGCCGACGTCGTCCCGCCGCTCCGGCGTGACCGTCGCCGCCTTCAGCCCGAGCCCGTGCTCGCGGATCGCCGCCGCGGCCTCGTGCACGACCGCGTTCGCCGTGGCCCGCCGCTGCTCGAGCGAGAGGTCGAAGCGCGGGAACGAGAGCTCGATCCCGACGACGTCCGCCGCGAGCACGCGCAGCGACTCCTCCAGCAGCTCCTGGCCCGTCTGGTCGCCCTCGAGCACCACGATCGTGCGCGCGTCCACGGCGCCGGCGATTCTGCCGGATTAGCGCGCGGCCGCGGCGGAAACAGCTGCGCGCATGCCGAGGACAGGGGGGTGGCGCCGACGAGGGCGCAAGGGGTCGTTCTGGTACCAGGACTCCCGCGGGAAGCGGATCACCGACGAGGCGAAGCTCGCGCGGATCGAGGCGCTCGTGATCCCGCCCGCGTGGCGCGACGTCTGGATCTCCCCGCGGGCGAGCGCGAAGCTGCAGGCGGTCGGCGTCGACGCGGCCGGCCGGCGCCAGTACCTGTACCACCCCGAGTACCGGGCACAGCAGGAGCAGGCGAAGTACGACAAGCTGATCCGCTTCGCCGAGCGCCTTCCCGACCTGCGCACGGCGATGGGCTCGCACATGGAGCACGACCTGCTCGACCGCGAGCGCGTCAGCGCGGTTGCGCTCCGTCTCGTCAACCTCGGCTGGCTGCGCGTCGGCGGCGAGCGCTACGCGAAGGAGTCGCGCACCTACGGGGTGACGACGCTGACGAAGAGCCACGTCAGCGTCCGGGGACACCGAGTCCGGCTCTCGTTCCGCGGCAAGCACGGCATCCGGGTGGAGACGACGGTCGTCGACGACGAGATCGCGGAGTCCGTGCGCGGGCTGCTGAAGGTGCCGGGAGGGCGCCGGCTGTTCCGCTACGAGTGGGAGGGCGACCTCTACAACCTGAACGGGAAGCGCCTCAACGACTACGTCCGCATCTACCTGGGCGAGGAGTTCAGCGCGAAGGACTTCCGCACCTGGGGCGGCACGCTCGAGGCGGCGATCGCCTTCGCGCAGCACGGGCCGGCGGAGACGGAGGCGGAAGCGAGGCGCTACACCGCCGCCGTCATGCGGCGTGTGGCGAAGAAGCTCGGGAATACGCCCGCGGTTGCGCGCTCGTCCTACGTCAGCCCGGCCGTCGTCGAGCAGTACCTCGACGGGACGACGATCGACGATTTTCGCGCGAAGCATTTGCGAGTCGTCGGTGCGCGCGATATCGGGCTCGATCGTGAGGAACAGGCGCTGCTCAGCCTCCTGCGCTCGTGGCGGATCAAGCGCTCCCGCCTTGCGGCGTAGATTTCGTCGGCGCCTTCCGCTACATTCGCGTTCCTGGCGTCGGAATCGAAGGAGGAATCCTTGGCACGGAAGACGGTGCTCGTCTCGGACCTGTCGGGCAAGGAGATTGCCGAGGGAAAGGGCGCGACGATTCGCATCACCTTTCACGATGCGCGGAAGGGCGTCCGCGAGCTCGACGTGACGGACGAAGAGGCGGAGGATCTCGGCGGCAAGGGGCGCGCCGTCGCGCGGCGCGGGCGGCGGCCCAAGTCCGCTACTGCGTAGAGCGTGGGGGAACCCATGGTTCCCCCACGAGCCCCCTCCTTCTGCCGGGTCGCGTTGGTGGGGCGTCGTCTTGGCCTCTCGCGCACATGAAGTGCGCTTCGGCCTTCATGGCCTGGCCTCGTAGGCGGGCCTGAGGCACGTCCTCGACGGCCTCCGCACGCGCCCCTTCGGGGCGGGCGCTCCGTCCGCGGCACCGGGGTCCCGGGGCCGGCGTGGTTGGACGGGCTGGATGCGCCCGCTGCGCGGGCTGCGATCCCGCGCGTCCTTCCTTGGGGGAACCTCGCGGTTCCCCCACGCCCCCTCCCTGCTCGGTCCTAGGCGTCGTCCAGCAGCCGGTAGCCGACGCCCCACACGTTCACGACGAACGGGCCCTCGGCGGCGTCGCTCAGCTTCCGGCGCAGCCGTGAGGCGTGCGAGTCGACGGTGCGGGTGCGGCCGTGGGAGCGGAACCCCCAGACGTCCCGCAGCAGCTGCTGCTTCGTGAACACGCGGGTCGGGTCGCTCGCGAGCTTCAGCAGCAGCGCGTACTCCTTCCCCGACAGCGGCACGGCGGTGCCGGCGACGGTGACGCGGCGGGTCGCCCGGTCGACGCGAATGGGACCGGCGTCGACCCGCTCGGCCTCGGCCGCAGGCGCGCTGCGGCGGAGCACCGCGCGGATCCGTGCCAGCAGCTCGTCGTAGGCGAACGGCTTCAGGACGACGTCGTCCGCACCGCGCTCGAGCGCGCGAACGCGGTCGAGCGTGTCGGCGCCGTCGCCGTCGAGGACGATCACAGGCACCCGCCGGTCCCATGACCGCCCCGGCTCCCCCTCGCGCAGCCGGCGGCACACCTCGAGCGCCGTCGCGTCGGGGAGAGGGTTCGCGAGGAGCACGAGGTCGGGACGCGACCGCTCGGCCAGCTCGAGCGCCTCGCCGCCGCCGTCGGCGCCGACCACGTCGAAGCCGTCGGAGGCGAGGTGCCGCTCGAGGAAGCCCCGGGTCGTCGGCTCGGTCTCGGCGAGGAGGAGCGCGGCGGTCACGGCGGCGACGCTAGCAGCGGCCCGGCAGGCGGAACAGATGTCCATTCGCGCGAATCTGCGACAGACGTTCCCCACGCGTCCGGCCCGGTCCAGACCCATCCCGACGGCGCCCGCCGCGACGCCGTCCGCCTCGGGCGGGACGGTTTCGGCACGAGGGCCGGCGCGGCCCGTCGCACCGGCTCGCCGCTAGCATCGCCACAGGGC
>DATHTC010000512.1:0-1613 GCA_035463735.1 Gaiellaceae bacterium
GAGCTCGGTCACGTTGCGGAGCGCGAACCCGCACGTCGCGCCGTCCACGCTCGCGTCGGCGAGCGGGAGGCGGAGCACGTCGGCCTCGACGAGCGGCGCGCCCGTGCCGGCGTTCAGCAGCATCCCGTGGGAGAAGTCGAAGCCGACGGCTCGGTAGCCGCCGACGATCAGCTCGTCGCACAGGTCGCCCGTGCCGCACGCGAGATCGGCGACGAGCGCCCCACCCGGCAGGCGGAGCGCGGCGACCGCCCGGCGCCGCCACCCGAGGTCCATGCCGAACGTCATGACGCGGTTCACGAGGTCGTAGCGCGACGAGATCCGGTCGAACATCCCGCGGACGACCCGCGCCTTCTCGGTCGGACCCGGCAGGCCTTGGGGCGTCCCCGAGGGCTCGCCGGGCCGCGGCTCGATCATCGTCGCTCCCTCATTCGAGCCGCTCCTCGGCCGCGGTGAGGAGCACGCGCCGGAAGTGGTTCGCGACCAGGTTCGTGACCGCGGGAAGCAGCGTGTCGAACGCCTCGACCAGCTGCGCGGCCGCCGCGTCGTCGGAGCCCGCGGTGTCGCGGATGGGCTTTCGGACGTGCTCGTCGAACAGCTCGACCGCTCGGGTCGCCAGGGCGACCATCGCGGAGTTGGTGTCGCGGGCGAGCGAGAGCAGGTCGCCGAGCGGCAGCCCGTACTCGAGCAGGCGCAGGGCGCCGCGCACCATGTCGATGTCGGCGACGGTGTACCGGAGCTCGCCGTCGACGGCGCGCCCGAGCTCGATCCCCTCGCGTTCGACCGCCTGGATCAGCGAGGCGGGGACGCCGCTGCGGCTCGAGAACCCTTCGAGGGTGAGGAGCTCCTCCCGTCCGGCCTCGCCGCGCGCGGCCGCGACGGCGACGGCGAGATCGGCGTCGGCAGGGTCGAGCCCGTCACCGAGCACCCGCTCGATGGCCGCGAGCGTGAGTCCACGGCGCCGGAGCTCCCGGATCTCGCCGATCCGCGCGGCGTGCCGCTCGTCGTACCAGGCGACCCGGCCCTCGCGCGTCGGCGCGGGGACGAGGCCACGGGTCTGGTAGTAGCGGATCGTGTCGACCGAGACGTCGCACGCGGCCGCGAGCTGCTCGACGCGGTACTTCACGACCGGTAACTCTACGAGTGGATGCTCGAACCTTCACGCCCGCCCGGGCGGTCAGGCCGGCGGGACCCGCTGGGAGGCGCTGGTCAGCAGGCGGCATCCGTCGGTCGCCACCACCACTACCACCACGTGGTCGGGGGGCTGGCCGGCGCCCGGACCCTGGGCGAACACGGCGATGTAGGCGGGCGTCCCCTCGAATTCGGCCTCGATGAGGCGGATGAGCCGATCGCCGGAGCCCTGGAGCCCGCTCCGCTCGACGCACCCCCTCGCGGCGCTCGTGCGCTGCGCCGAGTCCGCGGCACCGCTCGCGAACGTCTCGGCGCCCTGCCCCGCCTGCGCCGAGAGCGCGTCGGCGGCCTCGACGGCCACCGCCCTGATCCCGTCGGGGTCGTAGTCCACGTCCTCCTGGCGTTCGAGCCCGACGAACGGGAGCGAAGGAGCGGCCAGCTCCGCGGCCCCGGTCGAGCGCGTGGCGCCCGTCGCGCCGGTCGAT
>DATHTC010000513.1:0-4668 GCA_035463735.1 Gaiellaceae bacterium
GCCTCGATGCAAGAGCTCGTGCAGGTCGGCGAGGCGCGGATCCCGGGCGAGGTGATCGCGCTCACGCGGGAGGCCGCCACGGTGCAGGTGTACGAGTACACGGGCGGGCTCCGGCCGGGCGAGCCGGTGGTCGCGAGCGGCGCCCCGCTCAGCGCGGACCTCGGCCCCGGGCTGCTCGGCGGCGTCTTCGACGGGATGCTGCGCCGGCTCGGCAACGCCGGCGACTGGATCGAGACGGGCGCCGACCTCCCGACGCTCCAGCACGACCGGCGCTGGTCGTTCCAGCCGGCCACCGTCGCCGGCGTGGTCGGGCCTGGGACCCTGCTCGGCCGGGTGCGCGAGCACACCGTCGAGCACCGCGTGCTCGTCCCCCCGGATGTGTCCGGAGTGGTCGAGTGGGTCGCGCCCGCGAGCGAGCTCACGGTCGACGACCCGGTCGCGCGGATCTCAGGGCGCGAGGTGCGGCTCGCACATCGGTGGCCCGTGCGGCGGCCGCGGCCCGCGGCGGAGCGCCTCCGCGGCGGCGCGCCGCTCACGACGGGCCAGCGCGCGCTCGACCTCTTCTTCCCGATCGCGCTCGGCAGCACGGCCGCGGTGCCGGGCGGCTTCGGCACCGGCAAGACGGTGCTGCTCCAGTCGATCGCGAAGCATTGCGACGCCGACGTGATCGTCTACGTCGGCTGCGGCGAGCGTGGCAACGAGATGGCCGACGTGCTCGAGGAGCTGCCGCGCCTCGACGACCCGCGGACGGGGCGGCCGCTCACCGAGCGCACCGTCCTGATCGCGAACACGTCGAACATGCCGGTGCTCGCGCGCGAGGCCAGCATCCACACGGGCGCGACCGTCGCGGAGTTCTTCCGGGACATGGGCTACGACGTCGTGCTGATCGCCGACTCGACCTCGCGCTGGGCCGAGGCCCTGCGGGAGGTCGCCTCGCGCACCGGCCAGCTGCCGGCCGAGGAGGGGTACCCGGCGGGCCTCGCTTCCGCCCTCGCCGCGTTCTACGAGCGCGCCGGGCGCGTGCGCACGCTCTCCGGCCGCGAGGGGTCGGTGACGATCCTCGGCGCCGTGTCGCCGCCGGGCGGCGACCTCACGGAACCGGTCAGCGCCCACACGCGCCGGTTCACCCGCTGCACGTGGTCCCTCGACCGCGACCTCGCCTACGCGCGGCACTACCCGGCCGTCAGCTGGCGCGACTCGTCGTCCCGCGACGCCGAGGTCGTCGCGGCCTGGCACTTCCTCCAGCGCGACCCCAGCTGGCGCGAGCGCCGCGCGCGCGCCCTGTCACTGCTGGCGGAGAGCGACCGGCTCGAGTCGATCGCGCAGCTCGTCGGCGTCGCCTCGCTGCCGGACCCCGAGCGGATCGTCCTGCTGACCGGGCGGCTGCTGCGCGAGGCCGTGCTCCAGCAGAACGCGTTGAGCCCGACCGATGCCTCCTGCAGCCCGGAGAAGCAGTCGGCGCTGCTCGACCTCGTGCTGCGTCTCCACGAGCGCTGCCTGGAGCTCGTCGAGCACGGCGTCGCGGCGGCGGCGATCGAGGAGGTCGACTTCTCCCCCGTGACGCGGGCGCGCGACGCGACGGGGCCGGACGACGACGCCGCCGTCGCGGCCGTGCTCCTGCGGGTCGCGCCGCACCTGGGGGCGCTCGAGTGACGGCGCTCGCCCCCGTCGAGTACGCCGGCGTCGTCTCGGCACACGGGCCGCTGCTCGTCGTCCGGGGCGTCCACGACGTCGGCTGGGACGAGGTGGTCGAGGTGCGCCTCGACTCCGGCGAGGTCCGGCACGGCGTCGTCCTCGACGTCGACCGTGAGCTCGCGGTGGTCGAGGTGTACGAGGGGACGAGCGGCGTGAAGCTCGCCGGCGCGCGCGTCGCGTTCAGCGGGCGCCCGCTGCAGGTCCCGGTGGGCGAGGCGTGGCTCGGGCGCGTCTGCAACGGCCGCGGCGAGCCGCTGGACGGCGGGCCGCCGGTCGCGGGAGACGACCTCCGCGACGTCGCCGGCAGCCCGATCAACCCGAGCGCGCGCACGACCCCACGCGACGCGATCCTCACGGGCGTCTCCGCGGTCGACGGGCTCGCGACCCTCGTCCGCGGCCAGAAGCTGCCGATCTTCTCCGTCGGCGGGCTCCCGCACCTCGAGCTGGCCGCGCAGATCGCCTCGCAGGCGACGGTCGGGGACGAGCCCTTCGCGGTCGTCTTCGCGGCCGTCGGGATCACCCGGCCCGACGCGATGGCCGTCCGCGACGCGCTCGAGACCCGCTCCGCCGGCGGCGACCTGGCGCTCTTCCTCAACACCGCCGACGACCCGATCGTCGAGCGGATCGTGACGCCGAGGATCGCGCTGACCGTCGCCGAGCACCTCGCGTTCGACCTCGGCCGCCACGTGCTCGTCGTCACCGCCGACCTGACGAGCTACTGCGAGGCGGTGCGCGAGATCTCCGGCGCCCGCGGCGAGGTGCCGAGCCGCCGCGGCTACCCCGGCTCCCTCTACAGCGACCTCGCGTCGCTCTACGAGCGCGCCGGCCGGATCGAGGGCCGACCGGGGTCGCTGACGCAGGTCCCCGTGCTGACGATGCCCGCAGGCGACGTCACCCACCCTGTCCCCGACCTCACCGGGTACATCACCGAGGGCCAGATCCTGCTCTCCCCCGACCTGCACGTCCGCGGTGTCTACCCGCCGTTCGACGCGCTCGGGTCGCTGTCCCGGCTGATGCGCCTCGGCGCGGGCCCGGGACGCACCCGCGAGGATCACCTCGAGATCGCGAGCCAGCTGTACGCGTTCGTGGCGGAGGGCCGCCAGATCGCCGACCTCGCGGACGTCGTCGGCGAGGCCGGGATGACGGGCCGCGACCGCCGCTTCCTCGCCTTCGGCGAGGCGTTCCTCGAGGAGTTCCTGGCCCAGGGGAGGGACGAGGCCCGCACGCTCGAGGAGACGCTCGGGCGCGCGTGGCGGATCGCGTCCGCGCTGCCGCGCCGCGAGCTGACGATGGTCGGCGAGGGCCTCGTGGACGCGTACTACGTGGAGGGCCGCGATGCGGCTGCGTCCGCCGCCGGGTAGGGCGGGCCGCCTCTGGCTGCTGCGCCGGCTCGCCGTCGCCGAGCGCGGGCACGACGTCCTGGAGCAGAAGCGGCGCGCCCTACTGCGGCAGCTGGAGCGGCTGGAGGAGCAGCTCGCCGAGGCGCGGCGCCAGTGGGAGGAGGAGGCGGGGGCCGCCGAGGTGTGGTGGCAGCGCGCCGCGGTGCTCGCCGGCGAACGCCCGCTCGAGCTCGCGTGCGAGGCGGTGCCACCGGCGGCCGACGTCCGGCTCAGCTGGCGAAACTCGCTCGGCGTGGTCTACCCGGCGGACGTGGACACGTCGCTCCCGGAGGGCGTCCTCGTCCCCGCCGGCGGCAGCGCAGCGCTCGCCTACGCGGCGGAGGCCCACGGCCGGGCGCTCGAGGCCGCGGCGCGGCTCGGCGCGTCGCAGCGGGCGCGCGACCGGACGAGGGAGGAGCTGCGCACGACCACGACGCGCCTGCGCGCGATCGAGCGGCGCTGGCTCCCGGCCCACGCGCAGGCGCTGGCGGCGCTCCAGCTCGCGCTCGACGAGAACGACCGCGAGGACGCGACCCGCGTGCGCTGGTTCGTTCGACGCGCCGACTGAGACAGGGGCCCGCCGCGCTACCGCGCGAACAGGCCGCGGCCCAGGAACCCCGCGACCGCGGCGACGATCAGCGCGATCAGGAGCACCCAGAGTGTCAGCTTGATCGCGCCCCAGACGCCGAACACGAGGAGCGCGACGATCAGGAGCAGAAGCCAGATCACGCGTGCGTTGTGCCCGCTCGCGCGGCCGCGAAACGGGCGGCGCAGGCATGATCCCGGCGTGCACGTCGAGACGATCCACGTCGGGCCGGCGGAGGGAGGCGAGCTCCACGCGGTGGAGTCGGCGTCCGCGATTGCCGGCAAGGGGCTCGTCGGCGACCGGCACTTCTTCGCCGGCGGCGCGAGGCGCGGCCAGGCGCTTACGCTGGTCGAGGCGGAGGTCGTCGAGGACGTCGGTCTGCCGGCCGGCGGCACGCGCCGGCAGGTGACGGTCCGCGGCGTGCGGCTGAACGACCTCGTCGGCAAGCGGTTCCGCGTGGGCGAGGTCGACTGCTACGGCGTCGAGCTCTGCGAGCCGTGCCGCCACCTCCAGGAGCTGACGCGACCGGGGATCATCAAGGAGCTCGCGCATCGCGCCGGCATCAACGCCGACATCCTCACGGACGGGACGATCGCCGTCGGCGACCGCGTCACCGTGGACGGGATCGCGGCCGCGCCGACCGCTCCGTAGGCCCCGCGGCTCACGGCGCCGCCAGCGAGATCACCGCGACGAAGCGGGCGCCTGGGTTCCCGTCGTCGTCGAGCACGATGTCGCCGCCGTGTGCGTGTGCGTACGAGCGCGCGATCGCGAGCCCGAGGCCGCTGCCCGGCCCCTCGGTCGCGTCGGCGCCGCGCGCGAACTCCTCGAAGAGCCGCGGGCGGAGGTCCTCCGGCACGCCGTTCCCGGCGTCCTCGACCACCACCCTGAGCTCGTCGCTCCCGCTCTGCCGCCGAGCGCTCACGACGACCGGCGGCGCCCCGTGGCGCAGGGCGTTGACGACGAGATTCGAGAGGATCCGGTCGAACGCGAGCGCGTCGACCTCGGCCT
>DATHTC010000514.1:0-4641 GCA_035463735.1 Gaiellaceae bacterium
GAGGCCGAGCTCCCGGAGGCGAGCGGCGAGGCGATCGCGAAGGAGTTCGAGCGTTACCTGCGCCGCCGCCAGCAGGGCCGCGGCTGACGCAACCTGTGGGGCCGGGGGGCTACAGTGCCACGCCGAGCAGCGCGTCTGCGCACGCGCGCACGGCCGCCGGCGCGTCCGGGTCCCGCCCCCCGCGCAGCCGCGTCTCCTCCGCCCACCGGTCAACCGCGGTCAGCGCGCGCGGCGCGTCGAGGTCGTCGGCGAGCGCCTGCACCGCACGCGCGTCCGGACCGAGTTCCCGCCCGGGGTCGCCGCCGGCCGCGAGCAGGAGCAGCGCGCGGCGGAGTGCCGCATTGAGGTCGGCCTCCGCCAGCCCGAGCTCCCGCGAGAGCACGTACGCGAGCGGCGCGAGCGCGTCCGCCGGCGTCCGAACGGACGCCTCGAGGTGCTCGAGCGCGGCGCGCAGGTCCTCCACGTCGACCGGATCTTCCCGCTGACGGCCTCCGTCGTCGGCGGTACGCGTGCGGCGGCGAGGCGACGATGAGGCCGCGGCGCGGGTGCGGCGGGATGTGGGAGGTCGGAGGGCGGGGCGCTGCGCCCGCTCCGGCGCCGCATCAGCAGCGGCCCCGGGGGCCGCTGCTCCCCGTGCGTATCCGGTTCGGCTCGTCGCCCGTTCTCCCCTAGCAGACCGAACCACGAAAGGAGCAACGTGAGCCTGCTCTGGATCATTCTGATCGTCGTGCTCGTCCTCGCCCTCCTGGGCTTCTTCGGCCGCAGCTACTGGTAGCCCGCGCCGCGGGACCGCGACGAGCGAAAGATGAGCCGCCCGGCCCTTGCCGGGCGGCGGCCTGGTCCGGCACCCTGGAGAGGTGGGGTCGGATCGCCAGGTGCAGGAGGTGCTCGCCCGCGCCGACGCAGGCGGCGTCCGCCCGCGTCTCGGCGGGATGGCGCGGCCCGACGGCATCGTGATCGCCAGCGAGCGGTACTGGGCGTTCGCGGGACGCGACGGCTCGCTGCGCATCGGCGACCAGCCCGCGCGAAGCGGTGCGATCGCGCGCGTGCCGCTCGTGCGAGGGCTCGTCCGGCTAGCGCTCTCCGTGGCGCCCCTGCTCTCGCGCCGCGGCGTCGCGAAACCGCGCGAGCGACGGCTGCTGACGGCCGTCCTGCTTCTCGCCGTGCTCACCGCGCTCCTCCCCGCCCCCTACGGTCTTGCCGTCGGCTTCGCCGCGACCGCGGCGCTCCTGGCCGTGCTCTTCCGCGGACGGACGCTGCGACTGCACGGCGCCGAGCACCGGGCGATCGCGGCGGCGGAGTCCGGGCGCCTCGTCCGCACGTGGGCGGGGTCCGACCGGCCGACGCGGTTCGCGGCCCGCTGCGGGACGAACTTTGCCGCCATCGCCGTCCCGCTGTCGTTCGCGTTCGAGGCCGTCTGGCCCCCCGCGGCGGCGGTGGCCGCTCCGGTGGTCGTCCCGCTCGCCGCGCTGGCCGTGTCGATGGAGCTGTGGCAGCTCGTCCACAGGCCCGGCGCGCGTGCGCTCCATCTCGTTCTCCTGCCCGGGCTGGCGCTCCAGCGCCTGACCACGCGCGAGCCGGCCCTGGAGGACACGCGCGTGGCGCTCCGCGCGACTGCGGCGGTGCTCGAGCGCGAGCTGCGCTACAGTTCGTCGCGATAACCGTAGGACGAGTACCGGAAGCGGCCTGCCGCCTCCTGCTTGTTCGCGACAGGCAGGGAGGTGAGATTCATGGCAACCGGAACCGTCAAGTGGTTCAACGACGACAAGGGGTACGGCTTCATCACGCCGGAGGACGGCACGAAGGACCTCTTCGTCCACCACACCGGCATCGCCGGCGAGGGCTTCAAGACCCTCGGCGAGGGCGCGAAGGTGGAGTTCGACGCGACCGAGGGGCAGAAGGGCCCCCAGGCGACGAACGTCCGCGTGATCGCGTAGCTCAGCGTCGTCGAGCCCCTGCCGCCCAGCGCGGCAGGGGCTCTTCGCGTCTCAGGGGACGAGTGCGGCCACGCGCGACCACGCGACCGAAGCGACACGGCGCCCGCCGGCGTACGAGAGCCCGCTGTGCTCCAGCGCGCCGAACGTTCCCGTCCGGAGCGCGGCGTCGCTCCCGGTGGCGACGCGACGGCCGCGAAGCTGCGTGCCGCGCGCGTAGAGCGCGAGGCCGTTCACGTAGTCGAGGAAGCGCGCCCCCGCCGGCAGCGTCGTCCGCCGGTCGCCCGCCGGCGTGCGCGCGAGGAGGGTCGTCCCGGTCTGGTAGGCCACGCCTCCGATCAGCGCCTGGAGCCCCGCCACCCGCCCGGGCGGCGTTTCGGTCCGCACGACCGCACCCGTCCGGTCGAGGAGGACGAGCCGCCCGTCGGCGAGCAGCGCGGCGAGACGGTCGCGGCTCGCGGAGAGGTCTGTCACCCGCACCGGCGCCGTCCACGCGAAGAGACGCGCGCCGCTGGGCGCCAGCGCGATCACCTGCGCGTCGACGGCGTACGGGAGGATCGTGGGGGAGCCGTCGCCGAGGACGAAGGGCGACGGCGCGTCGACGTCCCGGGCGACGAAGCGGAGCTGCCGCGGCGCGCGTCGGGTCGTGGTCGCCGTCCAGAGCGTCCATTCGCGGATGTTGCCGCCGACGTACGAGGTCCACAGCACCCGGTTGCCGCCTGCGACGGGACCCACGATCCCCTGTCCGGTGCTGGTGACCGGGCCGCAGGGCCGCTTCGCGCCGAGGCGGTGGACGCCGCGCGTGACGAGGTTCCAGATGCGGACGTGGTGGCAGTCGCCGGGCGACGGTCCGGAGGCGAACGCGACGAGGCTCCCGCTCCGCGCGAGCCCGCTGACGGCGCCGGGGCTCGTGACGGATCGGTCGTTCGCCGGCCCCGCAGCGCCGGCGCCCTGCACGAACAGGGAGGACACAAGGGCCGCCGCGAGGACGCTCGTCCGCACGGACGGAGGCTAGTGCGCCCTCGTGAGCGTTCCGTCAGCGCCCCGTTCGGGATCCGTGCGAGGGCGAGGAAGGGGCCAGCGTGCGCGAAGAGGGCCGCCTCCGACCGCGCAACCCTGGCCCCGCGCCCGTTCTACCAGCCCGTCATCGGCCCGTCTATCGAGATCGCTTCACGAAACGCGGAAGGCGGGCCGGCGCCCTGCGGCCCGAGCGCCAGCCCGCCAACTGCCTCCTCGCCACCCCTGATCGCCGCCGGAGACGCCCCACGCGCCGGCCTGCGGCGGGAGCATTGTCCGCCGTCCCCGCCCCGCTGACTACTAAACGGAGGACCGGGAAGCGCCCTGCGGACGGCGGGTCACGCCGCTCCGTCCCCCGCGCGGGCGGGCGGGATGTTCTGGTTCAGGCGGAAGAGATTCGTCGAGTCGTAGCGCCGCTTCACGGCCGCGAGCCGGTCCCAGGTCGCACCCGGGTATGCCGCGCGGACCCGCTCCTCACCCTCCTCGCCGAGGAAGTTCACGTACGCGCCGTCGTCTTCCTGCCGCAGCTCGTGCGCGAGCTCCGTCACCCACGCCTCGTGGACGGGAGCCTCGTCCGGGGACCCGTACACGGCAGCGACGTTGACCATGATCCGGCTCGACCGGTGGGCGAACGCGGTCGCCTCGGCGGGAACGCGCGCCATCGCGCCGCCGAGGGCGCGGAGCTGCGCCACGGGCATCTGGGCGGTGGACGACCGGAGGCGGTCGAGGATCGTCTCCGCGACGCCGTGGTCGACCCGGTCGACGAACATCGTGCGCGCGGCGGCGCGAGGGCGGTACTCGGGATCCTCGGGTGGGTAGATCTCCGGGTAGGACATCGGCCGGAGCATGTCGACGATCGGCTCCGCGAGAGCGCGGAACGGCGCCAGCGCCCGCTCGCCGGCGTCGCTCGGCCCCACGTGGACGAGCATCGCCAGCACCACGAGCTCGCCGTGACGCTCCTCGGGAACGAACGGCATCGGCGGCGCCGGCATCACGTTCGCGATCGTGGACAGCTCCTCCGGCGCGGCCTCAGCGGCCGCGACGAACGAGGCGACGACATCCTCCGTCGCGGGCAACACGAGCATCCCGCCGGTGACCGTCTCCACCGGCTGCAGCCGGTAGGTGAAGCGGGTGGCGACGCCGAAGTTGCCGCCGCCGCCGCGGATCGCCCAGAAGAGGTCGGGGTGGTTCTCCTCGTCGACCCGCAGCAGCCTGCCGTCGGCGGTGACGACCTCCGCCGCCAGCAGGTGGTCGATCGTGAGGCCGTGCTTGCGCACCATGTAGCCCACGCCGCCGCCGAGGGTGAGCCCGCCCAGCCCGACGGAGCCGGTGTCGCCGAGGCTGACGCCGAGGCCGTGCTCGGCAGCCGCGCGCGTCAGCTCGCCGGCAGTGAGGCCGCTCTCGGCCGAGGCAACGCGCGCCTCCGGGTCGATCTCGAGCGCCTTCAGGCGCGAGAGGTCGAGCACGATCCCGCCCTCGCTGACGCCGTGGCCGGCGCCGCTGTGGCCGCCGCTGCGGACCGCGAGCTCGAGGCCGGTCTCGCGCGCGAGCGACACGACGTAGCCGACCTCGCGTGCGTCGACCGGCCGGACGATCACGGCGGGCCGACGGTCGAAGAGCGGCATGAACACGGTGCGCGCGCGGTCGTACTCGGGGTCGCCGGGGGCGATGACGTCCCCGGCGAGCTCCG
>DATHTC010000515.1:0-5992 GCA_035463735.1 Gaiellaceae bacterium
CCCATGCGACCGACTCGATGTTCCGGTACCAGGCGGTGGCGTTGCCGGGATCCGCGGCATAGGCGGCGACCTCGTCGCGCGGGCGGTCGATCTCGACCTCGGTGCGGACGTCGACCGGCATCGCCAGCCCGATCCTACGGCTACGCCGGCCCGCTCAGTCCCGCCACGACTTGTCGACCGGGCGACCCTCGGCGACCTCGCGGAGGCAGCCGAGGAAGTGCCGCCACCCGGCCTCGTGGAGCCCGCGCCACTCGGCGACCTGGTGCTCCGGCACCTGTGACGTCGCCGCGGCCCTCGAACTCCAGCCGGATCGCGCCGCCTTCGTGCGCGTCGAACGCGGCGGCCTCGGGCCACCGGCGGACGCGCTCCTCGGGCGTGGTCAACAGCTCGAACACGCGCTCGCGTGGCGCGGCGATCTCCACCGTGCACACGACCGGCGTCAGCGTCACCGGGCGCGGGGAGCTCGTGGCTCAGAGCCACGAACGGGCGCTGCGGGCGGGAAGCGGAGCGGTTCGTGATCTCCGGGGCAGCTTGTGGCTCTGAGCCACAAGCTCCTCCCGCCGCGGTAGGGTCGCGGCGTGTGCTTCGAGCTCGACTCGTCGCCGCCGATCCCCGCCCTCCGCGGCGCCGCCGTCTCGCACGACGAGCTCGTGCTCGAGGCGGGCGACGGGAACCGCCTCGCCGCCTTCGCCGCGACGCCGGACCGGCCGAACGGCGCCGGCGTCGTCGTGCTCCCCGACGTCCGCGGCCTCTACCGCTTCTACGAGGAGCTCGCGCTGCGCTTCGCCGAGCGGGGCTACTCGGCGGTGGCGATCGACTGGTTCGGGCGGACGGCCGGCGCCGGCAAGCGGGGCGACGAGTTTCCGTACATGGACCACGTCGCGCGGACGACGCAGGAAGGCATCCAGGCCGACGTCGGCGCCGCCGTCGCGCACCTGCGGCCGTCCTGCACGGCCGTCTTCACCGTCGGCTTCTGCTTCGGCGGCCGGCACTCGTGGCTCGCGGCCGGCGCCCACGACCTCGCCGGCGCGATCGGCTTCTACGGCAACCCCCGTGACGGCCAGGACGGCTCACCCGGGCCGACCTCGCGCGCGGGCGAGCTGCGCGCGCCGATCCTGGCGCTGATGGCCGGCGCCGACCGCGGGATCACCCCCGACGCCGTGGCCGCCTTCCAGGCCGCGCTCCGGGCCGCCGGGGTCGACCACGAGGTCGTCACGTACGAGGGCGCGCCGCACAGCTTCTTCGACCGGAAGCAGGAGGAGTTCGCGGACGCCTCGGATGACGCCTGGCACCGCGTCCTCGCCTTCCTCGAGCAGCACCGCCCGACGTGAACGCGCTGGACCTGGTCGAGGCCGTTCGCGCCGAGGCCGGGCGCAGGGCGTCCCGGGCCGACCGCGCCGCCGCGATCGCCGAGCTCGTCCGCCGCTCGACGGGAAGGAGGTGGGTGGGCGTCTACGCGGTCGAGTCCCCTGAGGTGGCGAACCTCGCCTGGAGCGGCCCCTCGGCGCCCGCGCATCCGACCTTCCCGACGACCCAGGGCCTGACGGGCGCGGCGATCGCCTCCCGAGCCACCGTCGTCTCGAACGACGTCGCACGCGATCCCCGGTACCTGACCGCGCTCGAATCGACGGGATCGGAGCTGATCGCCCCGGTGCTCGTCGGCGGCCGCGTGGTCGGGACGCTCGACGTGGAGGACGAGCGGGTCGGCGCCTTCGACGACGGCGATCGCGAGGTACTCGAGCGGGTCGCCGCGGCGATGACCGGCCTCTACGCCGATTGATCCGCCGCCTGCGCCCGCCGGGCTCAGCGCGATCCGGCCGTCGGCATCTCTGGCGCGCTCGCCGCCGGAAGCGGCGTCCACGACGAGCCGCCGTCCTCCGAGCTCCACTCGACCAGCGACGGTCCGCGGCGCGTCGTCCCATCCGGCTCCGGCCGCCGACAGCAGCACCGCGGCGCGGCCGTCGGGGAGCAGGCGCGCGTCGGCGACGCGCGTCTCGAAGGTCGCGAGCGGTGCCAGTCGCAGCGCCCCGCTCCCGCGCGGCGGCCAGGCGACCCGGAGCACCGTCCCGTCCCGCCACCCGATCATGCGGCTCCTGCGACCGGCGAAGGACGGGCCGACGTTGCCCGCGGGCCGCCACGTGCGCCCGCCGTCCCCGGGTCCACAGCTGCCGCGTCCGGCAGTTGCAGGCGCCGGGCGCCGTCCCGACCGAGATCAGGCCGGCCGTCGCGGACGTGCGGACGACCCGCTCCGCGGGGGAGGGGTGGATGCGGCGCCACGTGCGGCCGCCGTTCTCCCTCGCCCACGCCGGTCTCGCGGCTCTGCCAGCCGCGGCGGGCGTCGGCCCAGCTCGTGTGCTCGGCCACCCGCGACGCACGCGACCGTGCCGGCCGCGACGGCGTCCGAGCGCCAGACGTAGAGCGTCCCGTTCTTGTTCAGCGCCGCGACGAGCTCCCCGCAGCCGGACGGCGTGAACAGCACGGGCGAGCCGACGAAGTCGGCGTCGAAGATCGGCTCGAACCCCTGCGGATGGTTCGCCTCGACGACCTCGAGGTCGCGTGTCGGGCGGACGAGCTGCTCGCCGTGCCCGGCCGTCTCGGAGAACCGGTCGCCGACGTTCTCGCCGCCCTCGAACGCGTTCCCGGTGACGACGTAGAGCGAGTCGCGCACCGCGCCGTAGGCGATCCCGCCCCACCCGCCCCAACCCCAGATCCCGCCGCCTCCCCCGCGCGACGAGGACGCCCGCCACGGCTGGGGGAGGCCGCAACGCACGGCGCGACCCCACTGGGCACGGCCGATAACCGGCTCCGGCAGGTGCGGCAACCCGCACGCGCGGACACGGGGAGGCTTCATTCCGGCGGCGTCGGCGCGCTGCGACGGTTCGGCCACCTTCCGCCACCTCGCGAAAACCAGGAGAACCGATGACCACGCTCACGCTCACCCCCGAACTCCGCGCCGCCGAGCTGCGCACCCGCGTCGCCGGCACCGTCGTCTTCCCGCACGAGGAAGGCTGGGACGAGGCGCGCCTGGCGTGGAACCTCCACGCCGATCAGCGCCCCGCCGCCGTCGTCTTCGCGGAGTCCGCCGAGGACGTGGCCGCGGTCGTCGCCTTCGCCCGCTCCCGCGGCTACGGCGTCGCGCCGCAGGGCACGGGGCACTTCGCGACCGCGCTCCGGGGACTGGACGACGAGACGATCCTGCTCAAGACCGAGCGGATGCAGCGTGTCGAGGTCGACGCGGCCGGCCGCCGCGTCCGCGCCGAGGCCGGCGTGATCTGGCAGCAGGTCATCGACGCCGCCGCCCCACACGGGCTCGCTGCGCTCCACGGCTCCGCGCACGACGTCGGCGTCGTCGGTTACTCGCTGGGCGGCGGCATCGGCTGGTACGCGCGGAAGCACGGCATGGCCGCGAACAGCGTGCTCGCGTTCGAGGTCGTGACCGCCGACGGCCGCATCGTCCGCACCGACGCCGAGCACGAGCCCGAGCTCTTCTGGGCGCTGCGCGGCGGCGGCGGCAGCTTCGGGATCGTGACCGCGATCGAGCTCGCGCTGCTGCCGATCACCGAGGTCTACGCCGGGGCGCTCTTCTGGCCGATGGAGCGCGCGCCCGAGATCCTCCGCGCGTACACGCGCTGGGCCGACGCGCTCCCGGACGAGGTGACCTCGTGCGGCAGGCTGATGCAGTTCCCGCCGATCCCGGACGTGCCGGAGCACCTCCGCGGCCGCTCGTTCGTGCTCGTCGAGGCCGTCGTTCTCGGCGACGACGCCGCCGGCGAGGCCGCGCTCGCCCCGCTGCGCGCGCTCGGCCCCGAGCTCGACACCGCCGCGCTCGTCCCGGCGTCGTCCATCACGACGCTGCACATGGACCCGCCCCATCCGGTCCCCGGCGTCGGCGACGGCACGATGCTCGCCGAGCTGACCGACGAGACGATCGACACGCTCGTCGCCGCCGCCGGCTCGGGCTCCGGCTCGACGCTCGTCTCGGTCGAGCTGCGGCAGCTGGGCGGCGCCCTCGCCCGCCCCGCGACCGGGCACGGCGCGATCGCAGCCCTCGACGCCGCTTACGCGATGTACGCCGTCGGGATGGCGATGTCGCCGCCCATGGCGGAGGCATCGGCCGCCGACGTCGGGCGTGTCCTCGCCGCGCTGGAGCCGTGGGAGTCGACGCGCACGTACTTCAACTTCACCGAGCGCACGACCGAGGTCGAGGACATCCATGCCCCGGACACGGCCGCCCGCCTCCGCGCCCTGAAGGCGCGGCTCGACCCGACTGAGCTGTTCCGGGTCGCGCACCCGGTGGCGCCCGCGCAGTAGACCGCTCGCGCCGCGGGCGTTGAGGAACCTCAACGCCCGCGGCCTGGCCCTCCGATACCCGCTCCCCTACCCTCGCGCTGCGGTGCCGTGCGGCAGGCGTCCGCTGGAAGTCATCCAGCGAGGGGAGGAAGCCCATGCACACCCGCCGTCCGCCGCGCCTGCTCGCCGCGCTCGCCGCCGCCGCCCTGGTCGCACTGTCGGCCGCGGGCGCTGCGTCCGCAGCGGCAGCCGACCCGATCGGCCATGCTCCGCCGTTCCGGCCGATCGACCCGCAGGCCTTCGTGCTTCCGGACCAGCAGACGTGGGCCGACTACCGGCCCGTGCCCGGCGCGAGCTGGGGCGACCCCGCGCTCGCCCCGACGGTGAAGAAGTGGAAGGCCGCGCTCGTCCTCGTCGACTTCCCGGACCAGCCCTTCGTGATCAGCCAGCCGGCGCAGTCGACGATCTTCGGCAACCCGCAGCCGGGGTTCGGGATGGTGCCGCGGGAGGAGGTGCCGGAGTTCTACGCCGACCTGCTCAACACGCCGCAGGCGGCGAACAACTTCGTGACGATGAACAAGTACTGGATGGAGAACTCGCTCGGCCGCTACGGCGTCGAGCTCGTCCCCTTCGGGCCCTACCGGATGGAGGGCAACGCGTGGGAGTACCACCTGCGCGACGCCGGCAACGCCGGGTCCGCCTGCCCGACCGGGTTCCTCTGCAACCGCCAGGTACGGCCGGAGGCGCTCGCGGCGTGGCGCGCCGAGCAGGGCGCGACGATCGACCAGGCCTACGACAACATCTTCTACGTCATGGCCGGTCAGGACGAGAGCGGCTCGTGGCAGGAGTTCGGCGAGATGATGTTCGAGACGCAGGACGACGTCACCGAGGAGTTCGGCAACCCGGACCCGACGAAGCCGAACTGGGCGCCGACGCGCTACGTGCCGTGGACGTCGTTCGCGTCCGCGACGAGCATCTGGCCGAGCGCGGGCGGCAAGAGCTCGACGGAGGCCGAAAGCTCCGGCATGGCCGTGTTCGCCCACGAGCTCAGCCACAACCTCGGCATCGGCGACAACTACAACAACCCGTACGGGATCCCGCTCCGGCGGACGTACACGGGCCCGTGGGACATGCTCTCCCGAGGCTCCTTCAACGGCCCCGGCGGGCCGCACACGCGCTGGCACATCCCGTCCCTCGCCGGCAGCTCGCTCGGCTCGAACCACAACCTGCGCAACCGGATGCGGCTCGGGTTCGTGACCGAGGACAACGTCCTGCGGCTCGACGCCGGCCAGCTCGCGGCGTCCGGTCCCGTCGTCGCGCGAATCACGGCCCGCGCGGCCGACCCGGGGCCGACGGGGCTCACGGGCGTGAACGTCGTGCTCCCCGGCGGCGACCAGACGCCGCCGTGCAGCCTCGCGACGACGCCCGACTGTCCGGCGACCGAGAACGAGCAGCGGATCCTCCGCTACCAGAACTACACGCTCGAGGTCGTCCAGCAGCTCGGCAACGACTCGTTCACGCCGGGCCACGGGGTGCTGATCTCGCGGACGAAGAACACGGACCGGTCGCCGTTCGTCTGGATCATCGACGCGCACCCGGAGGACTTCGACGAGGTCGACTTCCTCCGGCCCGTGTCGAAGACGCCGGCGATGGTCTCCTACGGCGACTACCGCCAGCTCGCCGACGCGACCTTCAACGCCGG
>DATHTC010000516.1:0-1743 GCA_035463735.1 Gaiellaceae bacterium
GAAGCCGAACCCGAGCGTGTCGATCGACTCGGCGATCCGCTCCGGCGGCAGGTCGAGCTCGAAGCCGAGCTCCTCGAGCACGTCGGCCGAGCCGGAGAGCGAGGAGACGGCGCGGTTCCCGTGCTTCGCGACCGCCGCGCCGGCGGCCGCCGCGACGAGCGCCGCCGCCGTGGAGATGTTGAGCGTCTGCGAGCGGTCGCCGCCGGTGCCGGCCGTGTCCACGAGGTCGTCGCGGCTGGGCCGGACCTGGACCACGTGGTCGCGCATCGCCTCGGCACAGCCCGCGATCTCGTCCGCGGTCTCGCCCTTCGCGCGCAGCGCGACGAGGAAGCCGCCGATCTGGGCGGGCGTCGCCTCGCCGCGCATGATCTCGCCCATCACCTCCCGCGCCTCCGCGCGCGTGAGGTTGTGCCCGTCGAGCACCCGGGTGAGGGCCTGCTGCAGCCGGATCACGGCCGGGCCCCCAGGAAGTTCCGGGCGAGCCGCGGCCCGTCGGGCGTGAGCACGCTCTCGGGGTGGAACTGCACGCCCTCCACGCGGAGCTCCCGGTGCCGCACGCCCATCACCTCTCCGTCCGCGGCGTGCGCGGTCACGCGCAGGCACTCGGGGACGCGGACGGCGGCGAGCGAGTGGTAGCGGCCGGCGGGGAACCGCTCCGGCAGCCCCGCGAAGACGCCGCGGCCGTCGTGGGTGACCTCCGTCGCCTTGCCGTGCACGAGCGCGCGCGCCTGCCCGACCTCGCCGCCGAAAGCCTCGACGATCGCCTGGTGCCCGAGGCAGACGCCGAGCGTCGGCGTCGTCGGCCCGAGCCGGCGGAGGATCTTGATCGACGCGCCCGCATCGGCCGGCCGGCCGGGGCCGGGGGAGATGACGAGGTGGGAGGGAGCGAGCCGCTCCGCCTCGTCCGCGTCGATCGCGTCGTTCCGTCGCACCAGCACCTCCGCGCCCAGCTCCTCGAACAGGTGCGCGAGGTTGTACGTGAACGAGTCGTAGTTGTCGATCAGAAGAATCATCCGTTCCCCTCCGCGAGCTCGAGCGCGGCCTCCAGCGCCGCCAGCTTCGACAGGCACTCCTCGTGCTCGTCCGCCGGGTCGGAGTCCGCGACGATCCCGGCGCCCGCTTGGAGGTGCGCGACGCCGTCGGCGAGGACGACGGTGCGGATCGCGATGCAGGTGTCGAGCGTCCCGTCGGGCAGCGCGTAGCCGACCGCGCCCGCGTAGGGGCCGCGGCGGAAGCCTTCGAGCTCCGAGATCAGCTGCATCGCCCGCACCTTCGGCGCGCCCGAGACGGTGCCCGCGGGGAAGCACGCGCGGAGCACGTCGAACGGGCCGATGCCCGGCCGCAGCTCGCCCACGACCTCCGAGACCAGGTGCGTCACGTGCGAGTACCGCTCCGGCTCCATCGAGCGGGCGACGCGCACGCTGCCGGGGCGGCAGACGCGGGAGAGGTCGTTGCGGCCGAGGTCGACGAGCATCACGTGCTCGGCGCGGTCCTTCTCGGACGCCAGCAGCCGCTCCGCGTCGCCCTCGCCCGCGCTCGTGGTGCCCGCGATCGGGTTCAGGCTCGCGTGCGTTCCCTCGCACTTGACGAGCGTCTCCGGCGAGGAGCCGACGAGGGCGACGCCGTCGAGCTCGAGCAGGAAGAGGTACGGCGACGGGTTGACGCGGCGGAGCGCCCGGTAGACGGCGAGCGGGGACGCGCTCGTCGGTCGCTCCGCCCGCTGCGAGAGCACGACCTGGAACG
>DATHTC010000517.1:0-3645 GCA_035463735.1 Gaiellaceae bacterium
CGGCGACGGCCACGGACGAGCGCTTGATCGTCTCGAAGAAGAGGAACCAATGGGCGGCGAGGACCGCGCCGACCACCAGGACGCGCCACGGCCGCTCGGGAGGCCGCAGCAGGTCCGCACGGCGCACTACGAGCAGCAGCACGAGGACGGCCAGCGCCGCGAGCGCGAGCCGCCACTCCACGAGCACGCGCGCGTCGAGGTCGACCCCGGCCACGATCACCGAGATGAACCCCCACGAGGCTGCGAGGCCCGCAACGGCGAGGTTCCACCGCACGGGCCCCGACTCTAGAGCGACCTACGAGGCCGCCGCCTCCTCGTACCGGCCGAGCACGAAGTCCCAGCCCTTGTCGTACCCGTCGAATCCGTCGCCGGCGGCCCGGGCGTCCCAGCCGCGATGATCGAGCTCGACGCGCGTGCCGTCGCCCTCGGCGGTGAAGCGGACCTCGACCTCCGTGACGGGCCGCTCCGGGTTCACGCGCCACGCAAGCACGAACCGGCTGGGCGGCTCCCAGGCGACCACGTCCGCCCAGTCGGCCTCCTCGCCCGCGTTCGAGACCTCGTACAGGCGCCCGCCCTCACGCGCCTCCCACACGACCTCCCGCACCTCGCTCTGGTGAATCGAGTGCGTCAGCGTCGGCCACCACGAGCCGACCCCCGCAGTGAACAGCTCGAACGCACGCTCGAGCGGGAGCCCCACGCGCACTACCTTCCTGATCGCGAGCGTCGCCGTCTCTGCACTCATCGCGTTGCCTCCTCCTCCGCCGCGGCCGCGAAGGCCGCGAGCGCGTCGGTCCAGAACCTGTCGAGCGCCGCCCGCACCTCGTCCAGCCCACCCGGGTCGAGCCGGTAGAGGCGCCGCGTGCCCTCCCTGCGGGCGGAGACGAGCCCGGCCGCCTCGAGCACCCGGAGGTGCTGCGAGACGGCAGGTCGGCTGACCGGGAGGCCGTCCGCGAGCTCCCCCACGGCCTTGGTCCCGCCGCGGAGCCGCTCCAGGATCGCCCGTCTGGTCGGGTCGCCGAGCGCGTCCATCGCCCTTTCGTAAGTACCCACTTACGTAAGTGTAGCCTTACGAAAAGGGTGCGGTCAACCCCCTGTCGGCGGCGGGGCGCGCGAGGCTACCGTGCGGGGGATGGCGGGCGTTGCTGCGAGCACCGACGCGGAGCGCCTGCTCGCCGAGCAGGCCGCCCTGCGGCGCGTCGCGACGGCCGTCGCCGCGGCCGAGCCGCCCGAGCGCGTGTTCGCGCTCGTCTCGGAGGAGGCCGCGCGCGTCGTCGGCGCCGCCTCGGGCGCCGTCGTTCGCATCGACGGTCACGCGAACACCGTCGTCATCGTCGGCCGGGCGGACATCGGGCGGCCGCGCGACGTGCCCGTCGGCGCGTCCTTCCCCCTCTACGCCGACCGGCTTTCGGCCCGCGCGGCCCGCCGCGGACGGCGCGGCAGCTTCGACGGCGGGATCGGCGGCGGCGCCGCGGCCGCGCTGCGGACCGCCGGCCTCGACGCGCTCGTCGCCGCTCCCGTGCAGGTGTCCGGCGCGCTCTGGGGCGCGGTCGTCGTGGGCAACGGCCCGGAGGACGGCCCGCTTTCCGAGGACACCGAAGGGCGGCTCGTGGAGTTCGCACGGCTGCTCGGGCTGGCGGTCTCCAGCGCGCACGCGTGGGAGGAGGTGCTCGCGTCGCGCGCGCGCATCGTCGAG
Organism: Gaiellaceae bacterium; assembly: GCA_035463735.1. Classification (GTDB taxonomy): domain Bacteria; phylum Actinomycetota; class Thermoleophilia; order Gaiellales; family Gaiellaceae; genus DATHTC01. Next base: position 1,694 of record DATHTC010000517.1, read on the forward strand.
GCGGGCGACGCGGAGCGGGCACGGCTCGGCCGCAACCTCCACGACGGCGCGCAGCAGCGCCTCGTGAGCATCGGGCTCATCCTGCGGATGCTGCGCGCGCGGGTCGACGGCGACGAGCCCACGCTCGCGCTCGTCGACCAGGCCGCCGACGCCGTCGCCCAGGCCAACGACGACCTGCGCGAGCTCGCGCGCGGCCTCCACCCCCTCGCGCTCGCCGAATGCGGGCTGAGGGCCGCCCTGTTCGCGGCCACGTCGCGGGCGCCGTTGCCGGTCGAGCTCGACGTGGTGGAGGAGCGGTTCCCCGAGCAGGTCGAGGTGGCGGCCTACTACGTCGCGCTCGAGGCGATCGCGAACGCGGCGAAGCACGCCGGCGCGTCACACGTCCGCGTGTCCGTCGCACACCCGGACGGAGCCGTCACGGTCGAGGTCGCCGACGACGGGGCCGGCGGCGCGACGCTCGCGACGGGATCCGGCCTCCGCGGTCTTGTCGACCGGACCGAGGCGCTCGGCGGGCGGCTCGAGCTCGACAGCCCTCCGGGCGGCGGGACCAGCCTCCGGGCGACCTTCCCGCTCTAGGGCTCACATCCGCTCGGGCGCCTCGACCCCGACGAGGTCGAGGCAGCGCGCGATCACGTTCCGCGTGGCGCGGCAGAGCGCGAGCCGGAAGGCTCGGGTCTCGGCCTCGAGCACGCGGTGCTCGTGGTAGAAGCGGTGAAAGTCGTCGGCGACCTGGATCGCGTACTCGGGCACCGCCTGCGGGCCGCGCCGCTCGGCCGCCTCGCGCGCCACCCCCGGGAGCTCCGCGAGCCGCTTCAGGAGCGCGCGCTCCTCCGGCTCGAACGTCTCCGGCACCGCCGCCGAGACCTCCGCGTCACCCGCCTTCCGCAGGATCCCGGCGATGCGCGCGTGCGCGTATTGCACGTAGTAGACGGGGTTCTTCTGCGTCCGCTCGGCGGCGAGGTCGACGTCGATCTCGATCGTCCGGTCGGGGCCGCGGTTGACGAGGAACCAGCGCGCCGCGTCCACGCCGACCTCGTCGACGAAGTCGTCGAGGAAGACGACGTCGCCCTTCCGCTTCGACATCTTCGCCTGCTCGCCGCCGCGCGTGAGGTGGACGAGCTGGTAGAGCAGCACCTCGACGCGCGACGGGTCGGCGCCGAGCATGCGCGCGATCGCGGCGTACCAGTTGCGGGTGCCGTGGTGGTCGGCGCCGAGCACGTAGATGGCGCGGTCGAAGCCGCGGTCGAGCTTGTCGACGAGGTACGCGACGTCGGCCGCGCGGTAGGTCGGCGCGCCGCCGTCCGAGCGAAGCAGCACGCGGTCCTCGTCGTCGCCGTAGGCGGAGGAGCGCGCCCACACGGCGCCCTCGCGCTCGTAGGTGTCGAGCCGCGGGAGCAGGTCCGGCAGGCGCTTCGCGAGCTCGCTCTGCCTCGCCCACGAGTCGAAGTGGACGCGGAAGCGCTCCAGGCTCGCCTCGATGCGCGCGAGCATCGGCGGCACCGGGTCGCCCGGGAGAGCGGCGAGCTCGCCGATGTACGCGCCGTGGTAGCCGTCCGGCGGCGGCTCCTCGCCGCGGCGCACCGCCTCGACCGACTCGCGGAAGCGCTCCATCTGCGACCCTGCGTCGTTGTAGTAGTACTCGCGCTCGACCTCGTGCCCGCCGAAGGCGAGCAGCCGGGCGACCGCGTCGCCGTAGGCGCCGTTGCGCGCCGAGGCGACCGTGATCGGGCCCGTCGGGTTCGCCGAGACCATCTCGACCTGCACGCGCTCCGGCGTCGCGGCCCAGCCGCCGCCGTAGGCCTCGCCGCGCTCGAGCATCTCGCCGAGCGCCTCCCCGAACCACGCATGCCCGAGCCAGAGGTTGACGAACCCCGGCCCCGCGACCTCCGCGCGCTCGACCACGTCGAGGCTCGCGGCCGCGCCGGCGAGCTCGGCGGCGAGCTCCCGCGGCG
>DATHTC010000518.1:0-5815 GCA_035463735.1 Gaiellaceae bacterium
GCGACGTCGTGCGGACGCTCGAGCGCTGGCTCCAGCAGCGCGGGGCGAGCTAGCCGCCGCGCGGCCGGCGCGGCGCGTAGCGGTGGTGCAGATCGAGCGCGTTGCCCTCCGAGTCCTCGAAGAAGGCCTGGTGGCAGACGCCGCTGTCGACGATCTCGCCCCTGAACGTCACGCCCCGCGCCTCCAGCTCCGCCCGAGCCGCGGCCACGTCGTCGACCTGGAGCGCGATCGGCGCAGCGTTCGGGCTGAACTCGAGCCCGAGCCGGTCGCAGGCGAGCAGCGCGAGCGTCACCGTGCCCGTCTCGTACTCAGCGCCGACGGGTTCCTCGCCGGGCCGCTGCCAGACGACCGAGCGCGGCAGCCCGAGCACGTCCTCGTAGAACGCCATCGCCCGCTCGAGGTCGGCGGTCGGGATCGAGACGAAGTCGACGCCGGTGACGATCGAGGTCTGCGTGGTCATGTCGCTCCCTTCGCTAGTCGGGCGGCAGCGCAAGGGAGAGGCGCGTGCCGTGGTCCTTGCCCTGGAAGCGGGCTGCGCGCGGCCCGAGCGAGAGGTCGGCGAGCTCGATCACCGTCGCCACGTGCTGACCATACTCGCGAGCGCGGGTCGCCCTCGAGCTATGCCTGCGGAATGCGCGACTCCAGCGCCGCGCCCAGGGCCTCCCGCACCGGCTCCAGGTCGATCCGGTCGAGGATGTCCTGGAAGAACCCGCGCACGATGAGCCGCTCCGCCTCCGCCCGGGTGAGCCCGCGCGTCATCAGGTAGAAGAGCTGCTCGCGGTCGACCTGGCCCGTGGTCGAGCCGTGGGTGCAGCGGACGTCGTTCGCCAGGATCTCGAGGCCCGGGATCGAGTCCGCGTGCGCCTTCGGTGACAGCATCAGGTTCCGGTTCTCCTGGTAGGCGTTCGTCTGCTGCGCCTCGTGCTCGACGCGGATCATCCCGCGCCACACCGTCGACGCCTCGTCGCGCAACGCGCCCTTGAAGGCGAAGTCCGACTCCGTCCGAGGCGCGATGTGCTCCTGGAACGTGTCGTAGTCGAGGTGCTGCTCGCCGTCGGCGAAGTAGGCGCCCGTCACGCGCGAGGTCGCGCCCGGGCCGGCGAGGTCGTTCTGGATCCGCACCTTGCCCTTCTTCGAGCCGAAGCCGCCGGCGACCCAGTCGAGCTCGGCGTCGCGGCCGACGCGCGCGTGGTGGGTGGCGAAGTGCCACGTCTCGCGGGAGAGGTTCTGGATCGACACGTACTCGAGCTTCGCGCTCTGGCCGACGAAGAGCTCCGCGACCGCGTTCGAGTAGCCGCGCAGGTCGGGCCGCGCGGAGGCGTACTCCTCGATCAGCGTCAGCTGCGCACCCTCCTCGACCTCGACGAGCAGGCGCCAGAAGAGCGACGCGTCGTCGACGGCGTTCGCGACGCGGACGTAGAGCGGCTGCTCCACGACCACGCCCTTGGGCACGCGGACGAGCAGGCCGGCCTGCCACGCCGCCGCGTTGTGGGCGGCAAACTTCTCGTCCCACCCCACGAGCTCGTGCAGGCGCGGATGGTCCTCGGACAGCGTCTCGAAGACGACGCCGTCCGGCGCGCGCTCGATCTCGATCCCGCCCTCGCCGACATGCGCGAGGCCGGCCACGTCGAGCTCGAGCATCGACTCGGGCCGCGAGACGACGTCCGGCGCGGCCGAGAAGGCCTCCGGGTCGAAGCCGCGCAGGTCGGTGAACCGCCACGGCTCCTCCGTCGTGTCCGGCACCGGCAGCGACCGGTAGCGCTCGAGCGCCTCCGCGCGCGCCATCAGGGCGCGTACCTCCGGTGCAGGATCAGCGAGTTGCCGTCCGGGTCCTCGAAGAAGGCCATGTCGCAGACGCCCGAGTCGCGCGTGCCCACGAAGCGGACGCCCTTCGCCTCGAGCTCCGCCTTCGCTGCCGCCACGTCCGCGACGCGGAGCGCGATGCCGTGGCTGGCGCCGCCGTCGAACGGCACGCCCTGCTCCTCCGGCTGCCACAGCGCGAGCGTCACGTTCGGCGTCTCGAACTCCGTCGGCTCGCGCGGGTTCTGCGGCAGCTCGAGCACGTCGCGGTAGAACGCGATCGCGCGCTCGAGGTCGCGCGTCGGCACGTCGACGAAGTCCACCCGCTCGACCTGCATCACGACTCCTGCGGCGCGTACCGGCGGTGGAGCAGGAACGCGTTCCCGTCCGGGTCGCGGAACGGCGCCATGTGGCAGACGCCCGTGTCGAAGACGTCGCCGTCGAACTCGACACCGTTCGCCTCCAGCGCCGCCTTCGCCTCGTGGACGTCGGGGACGCGCAGGGCGACCGCCGCGGTGTGCGGGCCGCGGAACTCCTGTCCGATGTTGGTCGGGTCGAGCAGGTAGAGGAACGCGTTCTCGCCCAGCCGGAACTCGGGCCAGCCGCCGCGCCCGGTCTGCTCGAGGCCGAGCGTGTCCCGGTACCACGCCGTCGACCGCTCGAGATCCGTGACCGGCACGGACACGAAGTCCGTCCGCTCGACGGTGATCACCCCACCGAACCTTCCATCTCGATCACGGGGGAAACCATGTTTCCCCCGTGGGCCCCCTTCTTCGTGTCCTGTGCCGCGTGGATCACCCGACGGATCCCTCCATCTGGAGCTGGATCAGCCGGTTCATCTCGACCGCGTACTCGAGCGGGAGCTCCTTCGTGATCGGCTCGACGAAGCCCGAGACGATCATGGCCGACGCCTCCGACTCGGAGAGCCCGCGCGACATCAGGTAGAAGAGCTGCTCCTCGCCGATCTTCGACACCGTTGCCTCGTGCTCGGCGGTGACGGACGGCTCGTCGATGCGGATGTACGGGTAGGTGTCGGAGCGCGAGTCCTCGTCGAGGATCAGCGCGTCGCAGACGACCTTCGACTTCGCGCCCTCGGCGCCCTTCGCCACCTCGAGCAGGCCGCGGTAGCCGGCGCGCCCGCCGTCCTTCGAGATCGACTTCGAGTTGATCACCGACGTCGTCTTCGGCGCGACGTGGACGACCTTGCCGCCCGCGTCCTGGTGCTGGCCCTTGCCGGCGAACGCGATCGACAGCACTTCGCCGTGGGCGCGCTCGCCCATCAGCCAGATCGCCGGGTACTTCATCGTCACCTTCGAGCCGAGGTTGCCGTCGACCCACTCCATCGTCGCGTCCTCGTAGGCGACGGCGCGCTTCGTGACGAGGTTGTAGACGTTGTTCGACCAGTTCTGGATCGTCGTGTACCGCGCGCGGGCGCCCTTCTTGACCACGATCTCCACCACGGCCGAGTGCAGCGAGTCGGTCGAGTAGATCGGGGCGGTGCAGCCCTCGACATAGTGCACGTACGCGCCCTCGTCGACGAGGATCAGCGTCCGCTCGAACTGGCCCATGTTCTCGGCGTTGATCCGGAAGTAGGCCTGGAGCGGCATCTCGATCGAGACGCCCGGCGGCACGTAGATGAACGAGCCGCCCGACCACACGGCCGAGTTCAGCGCCGCGAACTTGTTGTCGTTCTGCGGGATCACCGTCCCGAAGTACTGCTTGAACAGGTCTTCGTGCTCGCGCAGGGCCGTATCGGTGTCGAGGAAGATCACGCCCTTCGCCTCGAGGTCGGCCTGGAGCTTGTGGTAGACGACCTCGGACTCGTACTGGGCGCCGACGCCGGCGAGGTACTTCTTCTCGGCCTCGGGGATCCCCAGCTTGTCCCACGTGTCCTTGATGTCGGCCGGCAGGTCCTCCCAGCTGGAGGCCTGCTTCTCGGTCGGCCGGATGTAGTAGAAGATGTTCTCGAAGTCGATCCCGGAGAGGTCGGCGCCCCACTTCGGCATCGGGCGGGCGAGGAAGTAGTCCAGGCTCTTGTGCCGGAACTTCCGCATCCAGTCGGGCTCGCCCTTGTGCGAGGAGATCGCGTCGACGAGCTCGTGCGAGAGCCCGCGGCCGGACTTGAAGAAGTAGTCCTCGGCGACGTGGAAGCCGTACTTGACCTCGTAGTCGGAGCCGATCCCCTGGACGATCTCGGTCTCGGTCTGGGTCATGCGGCCACCTCCTCGGCAGCGCCGAAGGCCGCGTAGCCCTCGGCCTCGAGCGTGTGCGCGAGCTCCGGGCCGCCCTCGGCGACGATGCGCCCGTCGACGAAGACGTGCACGAAGTCGGGCTCGATGTAGTTCAGGATCCGCTGGTAGTGCGTGATCACGAGCGCGCCCATCTCGGGCCCGACGAGATCCTTCACGCCGGCCGCCACGATCTTCAGCGCGTCGATGTCGAGCCCCGAGTCGGTCTCGTCGAGCACCGCGATCCGCGGCTTCAGCATCGCCATCTGCAGGATCTCCACGCGCTTCTTCTCGCCGCCGGAGAACCCGTCGTTGAGGTAGCGCGACGCGAGCTCCCGCGGCACCTTCAGCCGCTCCATCGCGGCGATCAGGTCCGTCCGGAACTCCTTCACCGGCACGGGGTCGTCGACGCCGCCCGCGCGCGCGCGCCGGAGCGAGTTGATCGCGCTGCGCAGGAAGCTCGTGACGGTCACGCCCGGGATCGCGTGCGGGTACTGGAACGCGAGGAAGAGGCCGCGCTGCGCGCGCTCGTCGGCCTCGAGCTCGGTCACGTCCTCGCCGTCGAGCAGGATCCGCCCCTCGCTGAGCTCGTAGGCGGGATGGCCGGCGATCGCGTAGGCGAGCGTCGACTTCCCGGACCCGTTCGGGCCCATGATCGCGTGCACCTGGTCGGTGTCGATCGCGAGGTCGACGCCCTTGACGATCTCGGTGCCGTCCTCGAGCGCGACGTGGAGGTTCTTCAGCTCGAGCAGTGCCACTCGTTCCTTCCCGTTGGCTGTCGTGAGACGAGCCAGGCGTCGTGCCCGGCCCGTAGGGCTGATTTTACCCGATGAGGAGTGGAACTAGTGCGAGCCTCGGGCGGGCGTACCCTGCCCCTCGGAGAACGAGTGGTACCCTCCGGATATGCCCTTCGGCATCGGTGTCTGGGAGATCGTGATCCTCCTGCTGGTCGCGCTCCTCATCTTCGGGCCGAAGCGGCTGCCCGAGATGGGGCGCTCGCTCGGCAAGGGGATGCGCGAGTTCAAGGACTCGGTGACGGGCAGGGACGACGACGAGCCCGTGCATCGCCGGCAGGCCGCCGAGCTCGAGGCCGCGGACCCGCCGGTGCCCGAGACGCCGCCCGCGCGCGAGCGGGACTCCGTCTCCTCCTAGCGCCCGGCCGTGCCCTGGACGCGCCTTCCGCGGCGGCTCCGCCACGGCGAGGAGGCCTCACTCGTCGAGCACCTCGACGAGCTCCGTGCACGGATGATCGTCGCGCTCGTCGCGATCGTCGCGGCGTTCGCGGTCTCCTTCGCCTTCCACGAGCAGATCATCGAATGGCTCACGGAGCCGCTCCCCGACGACAAGAACCTGGTCACGTTCGGCGTCACCGAGCCGTTCACGACCTCGATCAAGGTGTCGCTGTACGCGGCGTTCGCGCTCGCGCTCCCCGTCGTCCTCTACCAGGCCTGGAGCTTCCTCGCGCCGGCGATGGAGGAGCACACGCAGCGCGTGGTGTCGGTCTTCGTCGTGATCGCGACCCTGCTGTTCGCGGCCGGCGTGGCCTTCGGCTACTTCGTCGTGCTCGACCAGGCGCTCGCCTTCCTCACGAACTACGACGAGGAGCTCTACGACATCCAGATCCGGGCGAGCTACTACTACTCGTTCGTCTCGCTGTCGCTGGTGGCGCTGGGGCTGATGTTCGAGATGCCGGTGTTCATCCTCGCGCTCGTCCGGCTCGGCGTGCTCACGTCGGCGCGGCTGCGACGGAACCGCCGGATCGGCATCTTCCTGATGGTGCTCGTGGC
>DATHTC010000519.1:0-2699 GCA_035463735.1 Gaiellaceae bacterium
CGACTCGATCGGCGTCGAGTCGACCGAGGAGAGCAGGCGCGCCTACCGCGACCTGCTGTTCACCACGGAGGGAGCCGCCGACAACATCAGCGGCGTCATCCTCTACGACGAGACGCTCCGCCAGTCGAGCGCGGACGGGACGCCGTTCCCGACGCTGCTCGGACGTCAGGGAATCATCCCCGGGATCAAGGTCGACAAGGGCGCGAAGCCGCTTGCGCTCGCGGAGGGCGAGACGATCACGGAGGGCCTCGACGGGCTCCGTGCGCGCCTCGAGGAGTACCGCGGCCTGGGCGCGCGCTTCGCGATGTGGCGCGCGACCTACTCGGTCGGCGAGGGGATCCCGAGCGAGTACTGCGTGTGGGCGAACGCGCACGCGCTCGCGCGCTACGCCGCGCTGTGCCAGGAGGCGGGGCTCGTGCCGATCGTCGAGCCCGAGGTGCTGATGGACGGCGCGCACTCGCTCGACGAGGCCGCGAAGGCGACCGGACGCGTGCTGCAGGCCGTCTACGTCGAGCTGCACGACCAGCGCGTCGAGCTGCGCGGCACGCTGCTGAAGCCGAACATGGTGCTCACCGGCTACGACGCCTCCGACCGCGCCGGCGTCGACGAGGTCGCCGAGCGCACGCTCGAGGTTTTCTACCGCCACGTGCCGGCGGCCGTCCCGGGGATCGTGTTCCTTTCCGGCGGCCAGAGCGACGAGGACGCGACGGCCCACCTGAACGCGATGAACGCGCGCGGGCCGCACCCGTGGCAGCTGTCGTTCTCCTACGGGCGCGCGCTCCAGGCGCCGGCGCTCAGGGCCTGGCGCGGCAAGGCCGAGAACGTCGAGGCCGCACAGCGCGCCTACTACCACCGCGCGAAGATGAACGGGGCCGCCCGCACCGGCGCATACGCGCCGGAGATGGAGCGAGAAGCGGTCCCCGCGTAGAGCGACGGCCGAAGGGCGGAGCGTCTGGAGAAACGGGCGGCGCAGCCGCCCGTTTCTCAGCGGTACTCGCGGCCCGTGAAGCGGGTCAGCTTCTCGAGCGCGTGCTCGGCCTCGATCTTGCGCACCGTCCCCGAGCGGCTGCGCATCACCATCGAATCGGTGACCGCGCCGTCGCGCGTGTAGTGGACGCCGCGCAGCAGCGCTCCGCTCGTCACGCCCGTCGCGGCCACGAACACGTCTTCGCCGGCGACGAGGTCGTCGGTCGTCAGCACCCTGTCGACGTCGAACCCGGCCCCGACCAGGCGCTGCCGCTCCTCGTCGTTGCGCGGCCACAGCCGGCCCTGGAGCGCCCCGCCGAGGCACTTGATCGCGGCGGCCGAGATGACGCCCTCGGGCGTGCCTCCGACCCCCATCAGCAGGTCGACGTCGCTCCCCCCGTGCGCGGCGGCGATCGAGGGCGCCACGTCACCGTCGCGAATCAGGTTGACGCGTGCGCCGGCCTCGCGCAGGTCGGCGATCAGCCGCTCGTGGCGGTCGCGCTCGAGCACGACGACGTTCACCTCGCGCGGCGTCTTCCCCTTCGCCTCGGCCACGCGCCGGACGTTCTCGGCCGGGGGCGCGTCGATGTCGATCGCGTCCGCCGCCTCCGGTCCCACCGCGATCTTGTCCATGTAGACGGCGGCGCCGGGAAAGAACATCGAGCCGCGCTCCGCCAGCGCGATCACGGCGATCGCGTTCGGCTGCCCCAGCGCCGTCAGCCGCGTCCCCTCGAGCGGGTCGACGGCCACGTCGACCTCGGGTCCACGCCCGGCGCCGACCTGCTCGCCGTTGAACAGCATCGGCGCCTCGTCCTTCTCGCCCTCGCCGATCACCACGACGCCGTCCATCTGCACGGTGTCGAGCATCGCCCGCATCGCGTCGACCGCGGCCTGGTCGGCGCTCTCCTTCTCGCCGCGGCCGATCCAGCGACCGGCGCCGAGCGCCGCGGCCTCCGTCACGCGCACGAGCTCGAGCGCGAGGTTCCGGTCGGGGGCCGCCGCGGTCGCCATCGGCCCGCGATCCTAGTCCACGAGGAGCCGAGGGGCGACCGCTGCAACGCCGCCCCTCGGACCGTCGATCCTACTCGGCGGCGCCCGTCGAGGGAAGCGGGCGCCCCGGCGGCGCCTCGATCGGCGCGGCCTCGTCGGGCTCCGCCACCACGACGAGGACCCCGCCGGCGACGACGAGCGCGCCGCCGACCACCACCGCCGCCGTGACCGGCTCGTCCAGGATCAGCCAGGCGAGCAAGGCCGCCGACACCGGCTCGAGGTACGCGAGGACCCCGATCGCCTGCGCGGTCACGCGACGCAGGAGCCAGATGTAGAGCAATCCGGACAGGGCGGTGAAGACGACCCCGAGGACGACGACCCAGCCGACCTCCGTCCCGCGCGGGACGATGCGTCCGGCGCCGACGAGGAACGGCGCGAGGCACACCGCCGCGACGGCGTAGTTCCAGAACGCGATCGTCGCCGGCTCGACCGTCAGGGTCAGCCGCTTCGTCGCGATCACGAGGCCCGCGTACGTGACCGCTGCCCCGAGCCCGAGCCCCACGGCCGCCGCCGAGACCGCCCCGCCGTCGTCGCCCGCGACCGCGATCAGGGCGAGGCCGCACGCGGCCGGGACGAGCGCCGCGAGCGCCACCCGGCTCCTCCGCTCGGGCAGGACGAGCGGCGCGAGCGCGGCGAGGAAGATCGGCGCCGTGTACACCGTCAGCACGGCGACGGCCACGGAC
>DATHTC010000520.1:0-4132 GCA_035463735.1 Gaiellaceae bacterium
GAGCTCGGCGGCGAGCTCCCGCGGCGGCCTCCCCCGCTCCTTCGCCGTGCGCAGCGCGACGTTCGTCGCGAGGTCCCCGTGCTCGGGCGTCGACGGGCGCTCGAGCTCGACGGGCGCGCCCGCGGCGTCCGCGAGCTGCGCCTCCAGGCGCGTGAGAGCGGTCTCGGCGGGCGCGGTCACGGGCGAGTATGGTAGGCGGCGTGGACGAGGAGCCCCAGGAGCGCCACCTCAACCTGCACCTCGACCCCGAGAAGCACCTGGCGGGCGTGTACGCGAACTTCGCGAACGTCAGCTTCTCGGACTACGAGTTCACGATCACCTTTGCCCGCATCGAGCACGAGGTCGAGGAGGGCGAGATCCCCGGGGCCGTCGTGGCGCGGGTGAACATGTCGCCGCGGTTCGTCGACGAGCTGATGGCGGCGATGCAGGACGCCTGGTCGAAGTGGTCGAGCCGCGAGGCGATCAGGAACCTGCCCGAAGCGCCGGGCTCCTAGCCGTCTCGATCCGCTCCAGCACGCTTGGATGGGACCCGAGGACGAGCCGCGCCCAGGCGGGGGGATCCGGCTGCGCGAGGTTCGTGCGGACGAAGCGGCGGAAGGTTGCCTCGGCCGCGGCGGGCTCGTGCGTGGCGCGGACTGCGAGCCAGTCGGCCTCGGCCTCGTAGCGCCGCGAGAGGGCGTTCACGAGCGGCAGCAGCGCCAGCTGGATCGCGACCACGGCGAGGACGGCCCGTGGCACCTGCCCCGGATCGTCGAGCCGGACGACCCGCGCGAGCAGCCAGACGGCCGGGACCGCCAGCAGCGCCAGCCAGCCGAGGCCCTTCCACACGTGGCGCGCCTCGACGTGGGCCAGCTCGTGCGCCGCGAGGAAGCGGATCTCGGGACGGGGGTAGCGGCCGTCGAGCAGCGTGTCCCAGAGCACGACCGTGCGGGTTGCGCCGACGCCGTACACCTCCGCGTTCACGCGCGTCGTGCGCTCGCTCGCCCGCCGCACGCGCACGCGGTCGACGGTCACGCCGACCTCGCTTCCGAGCGCACGCACGTCGGCCGCGAGGCGCGGGTCGCGGAGCGGATCGAGGTTCGGCGCGAGCACGAGCGGCTGGAGCAACACGACCGCTGCCCCGACGGCGACCAGCGCCGGCGCTCCCGCGAGCCACCAGCGGCGCCCGAGTCGCCGCGCGAGCACCATCCCCGCAACGAGCGCGGCTGCGGCGACGAGCACGGAGCCGAGCAGCTCGAGCCACGGGTCGAGCAGGAGGCGGTCGACGTAGCCCGCCTCCGAGAGGTCGTAGCGGCGCCGCCACCAGTGCGCCGCCACGGCGACCGGGAGCCGCGCCAGCCACGCGACGGCGACGACGACCAGGAGAAGCTGGACGCCGCGCGCAAGCGCGGGGCCGCGGAGCCGCGAAGCGAGGCGCGGGCCGAGCGGGACGAGGGCGGCCAGGACCGCGAGCTGCACGACGATGCCGGCGACCCACAGCAGCCGCGCCCCGCGCGCGTAGTCCTCCGTGCGGTCGAGCAGCGGCGCCGGGAAGAGCGCCGTCGCGGACAAGGCGGGCCGCGCGATGTCGTCCGGCAGCGCCGTCTGCCACAGCGCGACCGCTGCGACGGCCCACGCGAGTAGCGTTGCGATCCCGATGGCGGCGCGCGTTGCGGTCATCTCCGACGTCCACGCTAACCTCGCCGCGCTCGAGGCCGTCCTCGCCGCGGTCGACGCGGAGGGCGTCGACGAGCTCGGGTGCCTCGGCGACACGGTCGGCTACGGGCCGAGGCCGAACGAGTGCTGCGCGCGCGTCCGCGACGCTGCCGCGGTCTGCCTCGTCGGGAACCACGACCTGGTCGCGCTCGGGGCCGCGGGCGTCGACGTCGCCGAGTTCAACCCGGAGGCCGCGGCGGCGGCGCGGTGGACGGCGCACGCCCTCGACGACGACGCTCGCGGCTTCCTCGCCGGGCTCGAGCCGGCGGCGCGGCGCGAGGGCGTCGCGCTCTTCCATGCCAGCGCCCGCGACCCCGTGTGGGAGTACGTGCTGACGAGCGAGGCAGCGGAAGCCTCGTTCGCCCTCACGCGCGAGTCGTTGCTCCTCGTCGGGCACAGCCACGTCGCGCTCGCGCTCGCCCTCGACGGCGCCCGCGTCACGGGAGGACTCGCTCCGGACGGCACACGGCTGGCGCTCGACGGCCCGCGGCTGCTGCTCAACCCAGGCTCCGTCGGACAGCCCCGCGACGGTGATCCGCGCGCCGCGTGGCTGCTGCTCGACCTGCGCCGGAGGTTTGCCGCCTTCCGCCGCGTCGAATACTCGGTCTCGGAGACACAGCGTGAGCTGCGCGAGCGGGGCCTCCCCGAGTCCCTCGCGGCGCGGCTCGCGCTCGGCCACTGACGGCGCGACCACGACGGAGGAGGGCGAGGAGTTGGCAGAGCTGACGAACCTGGAGGAGAAGCTGGCGGAGGTCATCGGGCTCGCGATGGCCGCTCAGGCGGCGACGGAGCGGGTGGAGAAGCTGCTCGACTCGAAGCAGAAGGGGCTGGCCAGGAGCCTGAAGCAGATGCGCAAGGAGGCCGCCGAGGCCGAGCAACGCGCGACGGAGGTCGCCGGCACGCTCCAGGGCAAGAAGGGCGCGGTGCTGAAGAAGGCGCGCGAGGTGCGCGGCAAGGCGCAGGCGATGATGAAGGATTACCTCGAGCGCGGGTCGGACGGCCTCGACGGGTACGAGTTCCTGACGATGGCCGAGGCGGGCGAGGTCGGGCACTGGGCCGTGCTCGGGCAGATGAACAAGCAGGCCGGGAACAAGGAGATCCGTTCGCTCGTGAGCTGGCAGCTCCCGATCCAGCGCCGCCACCTGAAGGACGTCCAGGCGGGCGCGCTGACGCTTGCCGCAGATGAGGACCCGAACGCGACCGGCTAGCACGCTCCTCGTCCCCCTCGTCCTCGCGCTCGCCGGCTGCGGCGGCGGGGACGACGCTGCCGGCACGCAGCCGCGCCCCGACCCGCCGCTCCTCGCCGCCCCCGTGGCCGAGCGGCTCGCGGCGCGGTCCGACGCGGTCGCCGACGGGTTGGCCGCCGGCGACGTGTGCGGCGCCGCGCACGAGGCGGACGCGCTGCACGGGGAGGCACTCGCGGCGGTCGAGGCGGGCGACGTGCCGCCGGCCCTCCGCGACGAGCTGCTGGCGACGGCGCGCGCCCTCGTGGATGCCGTCAACTGCCCGCCGCCCCCGACCGAGGAGGCCGACGACGACGAGGTAGACGACGACGACGGGGACGACGACGACGAGCCGGGCGAGGGCAAGAAGAAGGGCAAGAAGAAGGGGAAGAAGAAGGGGAAGAAGCAGTGACGAGTGCCGTCGCCGGCCGCTACCGCGTGGAGCGCCGCCTCGGCGAGGGCGCGATGGCGCGCGTCGACCTCGCGCACGACGCCGAGCTCGGGCGGCCGGTCGCGATCAAGGTCCTCGCCGGACACCTCGCCGACGACCGCGAGCTCCGCGAGCGGTTCGTTCGCGAGGGGCGGCTCGCCGCCCGGCTCGCGCACCCGCACGTCGTCGCCGTCTACGACGCAGGCGAGGAGGACGGGCGCCCGTACATCGTGATGGAGTACGTCGACGGCGAGACGCTGGCGGAGCTCGTGCGCCGGCGTGGCGCGTTGCCTCCGGCGGAGGCGGTCGGGCTCGCACGGCAGGCGCTCGCCGGCCTGGAGCACGCCCACGCCGCAGGCCTCGTCCACCGTGACCTGAAGCCCGGCAACCTGCTCCTGCGCGGTGACGGAACGCTGAAGATCGCGGACTTCGGGATCGCCCGCGCGATGGAGGTCACGGGCCTCACCGAGGCCGGGACCGTGCTCGGCACCGCCGCGTACCTCGCGCCCGAGCAGGCGCGCGGCGAGCAGGTCGGGCCACCTGCCGACGTCTACTCGCTCGCTGCGGTGCTGTACGAGCTGCTCACCGGCCGGCCGCCGCGCCAGGTCGCGTCGCTCGCGGAGCTCGACGAGCATGCCGCCGAGCCGATCCGGCCTGTCCGCGACCTCGAGCCGGCCGTGCCGCCGGAGCTGGAGGACACGGTGATGCGCGCGCTCGCCGCTCGGCCCGAGCACCGGCCGAGCGCCGCCGAGCTGCGAACGGGGCTCGACGCGTGGGCGAAGCC
>DATHTC010000521.1:0-1640 GCA_035463735.1 Gaiellaceae bacterium
GGATGCCGCATCCGCGGCGGAGCTCGTCGTGCTGGCCATGCCGGACGACGCGATCGAGGCGACGGCGGCGGCCCTCGCGGAGGCCGCGGCGATCGGGCGCGGCACGTGGGTGACGCACGTCTCCGGCGCGCTCGGGCTGGACGCGCTCGCGCCGGTCGTCGCCACCGGCGCGAGGCGGCTCGCGATCCATCCGCTCCAGACGTTCCCGGACGTCGCGTCGGCGCTCGACCGGCTGCCGGGGTGCTCGATCGCGGTGACGGCGGAGGACGAGGAGGGCGCGGTCCTCGGCGAGCGGCTCGGGCGGGACCTCGGAGGCCGGCCGTTCCGTCTCCCGGACGATCGGCGCCCGCTCTACCACGCGGCCGCGGTCTTCGCGTCGAACTACCTCGTCGTGGCCTCGGCCGTGGCCGAGTCGCTGCTCGCGGCCGTCGGCGTCCCGGACGCCGCCGCGGCGCTCGCGCCGCTGCAACGCGCCTCGCTCGAGAACGTCGAGCGGCTCGGTCCGGGGCGCGCGCTCACCGGCCCGGCGGTCCGGGGGGACGCGGGGACGATCCGCCGGAACCTGGAGGCCCTGAAGCAGGATGCCCCCGAGCTGATCCCGGCCTACGTCGGCATGGCGC
The DNA here is from genome assembly GCA_035463735.1 of Gaiellaceae bacterium. Lineage (GTDB taxonomy): Bacteria > Actinomycetota > Thermoleophilia > Gaiellales > Gaiellaceae > DATHTC01. The sequence goes on from DATHTC010000521.1 coordinate 621, forward strand.
GGGCCGCCCTCGACGTCGCCGAGCGCGCCGGCCGGCTGCCGCGGGGGGCCCGCGCCGCCGTGGAGGACGTGCTCGCGGCGTGGACCTGATCAGGGCGGCGGACGAGCTCCGGGGCACGGCCGGGGCCTGGCGGTCGAGCGGGCTGCGCGTGTCGCTCGTGCCCACGATGGGCGCGCTCCACGAGGGCCACGACGCGCTCGTGCGGCGCGCGGCCGAGGTGGGCGACCGGACGATCGTGTCGATCTTCGTGAACCCCGCCCAGTTCGGCCCCGGCGAGGACCTCGCGACCTACCCGCGCGACGAGGGACGCGACCTCGAGCGCTGCCGGGCGCTCGGCGTCGACGCCGTCTGGGCGCCGCCGGTCGAGGAGGTGTATCCGTCCGGCGTCTCGCTCCCCGAGCCCGATCCGGGGCCGATCGGCGACGTCTTCGAGGGCGCGGCACGGCCCGGCCACTTCCGCGGTGTGCTGAAGGTCGTCCACCGGCTGTTCGACCTGGCCGGGCCGTGCCGGGCCTGCTTCGGCGAGAAGGACGCCCAGCAGCTATTCCTCGTGCGCCGCATGGTCCGGCAGGAGCGGCTGCCGGTCGAGGTGATCGCGTGTCCGACCGTACGCGAGCTCGACGGGGTGGCGGCCTCCTCGCGCAACCGTCGACTCGGCGCCGAGGAGCGCGAGCAGGCCGCCTGCCTGTTCCTCGGCCTGTCGGAGGCCGCGACGCTCGCGCGACGCGGGGAGCGCGACCCGGCCGTGCTCGTGGCGGCGATCGCTCGCGAGGTCGGCGCGACCCCGCTCGCGCGCCTCGACTACGCCGCGGTCGTCGGCGAGGACACGTTCGAGCCGGTCGTCCGGGTGGAGGGCGCGTGCCGGGCGATCGTCGCGGCACGGTTCCCGTCCGCCCGGCTGATCGACACCCTGCGACTCCCCGTGCCGCCGTGAGTTGTCGCGACCGGGTCCGTGGGCGACGATGGACCGTCCCGTTCGTGATCTCTCGGCTCGCCTGGCCCGGCTGAGGTGCCCTGATG
>DATHTC010000522.1:0-3696 GCA_035463735.1 Gaiellaceae bacterium
GCTCGCGGCGCGCCGGCCCGACCGCTCCGCCGCCTTCCGCGGCACGCGGCTCACGGCCGCCGAGCTCGAGCGCGGCCTCGCCGCGGCCGGCCTGCGCGTGCTCGCGCGCGACACGGGCCCTGACGCGCCGTACCGCTTCGCCACGGACATCTTCCTCCGACTCGCGCGCGCGTGACGGCGTCGGCTCTCGCGCTCCTCGTCTACCTGCCCGCGCTCGCGGCGGCGCTCGTCGTCGTCTGGCGGCGCCCCGTGCTCGCGCTCTACGCCTTCGTCGTCGGGCTGGCGCTGCACAACCTCGTTATGGCGCTGCTCTTCGGCGCGGGCGTGGACGGGCTCGCGCTCGATGCGATCCAGGCGTGGAAGGAGCTGCTCCTCGCCGCCGCGCTGGCCCGCGTCGCGACGGACGCCGTCCGTGCGCGCCGCCTCCCGGTCCGCCCGGGGCTCGTCGACGCGCTCGCGCTCGCATTCGGCGCCGTCGTCGCCGTCTACGCCCTCGTGCCGCAGGACCCGCTCGGCGGCGAGGCGGGCGCCAACGCGATCCTGCTCTCGGCCCGCCATGCGCTCACGCCGGTCGCGGCCTACCTGCTGGGACGGTCGCTGGCGCTCGGGCGCGAGGAGCTCTTCCGGATCGCGTGGACCGTGCTCGCCACGGCGGCCGCGGTCGCGGCCATCGGGCTCGTCGAGGAGTACACGGTCTCCGTCGAGGCGTGGCGCGACGCAGGAGTCCCGGCGTACTTCCGCGACGAGCTCGGGTTCGAGTACAAGGGCCCCGCGCGGATGCCGGAGAACTTCGCGTTCAACTCCGGCGACGGCGAGCTCCACCGTCGGCTCGTGTCGACGTTCGTCTCGCCGCTCGCGTCCGCGTTCCTGTTCGCGGTCGCGCTGCTCCTCGCGGCTGCGGGCGGCCTCCTCCGCGCCCCCGGCGGGGCCGTGCTCGGCGCCGTCACGTTCGTCGGGCTCCTGTTCACCATCTCCCGCTCCACCGTGCTCGCGCTCGCCGGCGGCCTCGTCGTCCTCGCCGCGGTGCAGCGGCGGTGGCTCCCCGCCGCGGCGGCGGTCGGCGTCGTCGCGGCAGGGCTGCTCTTCACGCTCAGCTTCGAGCGGTTCGCGCCCGAGACGCACTTCCTCCCCAGCGAGCTCGCCGAGCAGGCGCGGATCGCGCGCGAGCGCGGCGACGTCGAGGGCGGCGCGACCTCGCTCGACGAGCCCTCGATCCGCAGCCACCTCGACAGTCTCCGCGAGGGGCTCCGCACCGTCGCGGAGCACCCCCAGGGCTACGGGCTCGGGAACGCGGGCGCAGTCGCGCGGCGTGAGGACGTCGAGCTGCGTGCGGGCGAGTCGAACTACACCGAGATCGGAGTCGAGACCGGCGTCCTCGGCCTCGCGCTCTTTCTCGCGTGGAGCCTCGCGCTCTTCGCAGCGCTCGCCCGGGCCGGCCGCGGCGACTGGGCCGCCGCCGGCGTCGCCGCGTCGCTCGCGACCGTGCTCGCGCTGGCCGTCCAGACGGACGCGTACGGGATTCCGTGGCTCGGCTTCTGCCTGTGGTGGCTGGGCGGCGCGCTGTCGGTGCCGCTCGCGGCACGCGCCCGCGCCCCCGCCCGGGCCGGCACGCCTGCCGTTTCGCGAGCAGCGCCCCGGTAACCCTGTTCTCGTACCCCGATCGGAGGAGGAACCATGACCCATGCCGCCGAGATGCTCCAGACGAGCCCGACGCAGCCCCGCTTCGACCGCGATGCGCTCGCCCGTTGCATCGAGGACTGCTTCGCCTGTGCCCAGTCGTGCACGGCGTGCGCCGACGCGTGCCTGGGCGAGGAGGGCGTCGACCACCTCGTCCGCTGCATCGCGCTGAACGTCACCTGCGCCGACGTGTGCGACGCGACCGGCCGCGCGCTCTCGCGGACGCTGACCGCCGACGAGGCCGCCGTGCGGTCGCTCGTCGAGGCGTGCGCCGAGGCCTGCGCCGCATGCGGTGCGGAGTGCGAGCAGCACGCGTCGATGCACGAGCACTGCCGCGTCTGCGCGGAGGCCTGCCGCGCCTGCGAGCGGAGCTGCCGCGAGCTGCTCGCGGCCTAGGGCTGCCGGCCGCTAGCGGTGCCGGTAGACGATCCGGCCGCGGTTCAGGTCGTACGGGGACAGCTCGATCTTGATCCGGTCGCCCGGGAGGATGCGGATGCGGAAGCGCCGCATCTTCCCGGCGACGTACCCCATCGTCTCGTGCCCGTTGTCGAGCGCAATCCGGTACTTGCCGTTCGACAGCGCCTCGAGCACCTCGCCGTCGAACTCGATCTTCTCTTCCTTGCCGGCCATCGGCACCTCCTCCGTAGGGACGGATGGGGAGACGCCGCGCGCGTACCGCACCTGTCCGGGACGCGCTCACCGTAGCACCCGGCCGCTCTGCTACCGTCGGGGCACGGACGGCAACCCGCTCGTCCCGTGAGATTGGCTTCTCGTTCCTCTTCGGCGGTTTCGAGGCAGGCGGATCTCGAACCACAACCGAGAGGAATCACGTGTCACAGCAGTCGTTCAGCGCGCTCGGCGTGAGCGCGCCGGTCGCGGAGGCGCTCGCCGCCCGCGGCTTCACCACCCCCTTCCGCATCCAGTCCATGGTGCTCGAGGACGCCCTCGGCGGGCTCGACGTGCTCGCGAAGGCGCCCACCGGCTCCGGGAAGACGCTCGCCTTCGGCGTGCCGATCGTCGAGCGCGCCACGCCCGCGGACGGGACGCCGAGCGCGCTGGTGCTCGTCCCCACCCGCGAGCTCGCCGCCCAGGTGGCCGAGGAGCTGCGCCATGTCGCGCGCGCCCGGGGCCTGCGGGTGGAGGCCGTCTACGGCGGCGCCCCGCTCGGGCCGCAGGCGAAGCGCGCGAAGGGCGCCCACGTGCTGATCGCGACGCCGGGCCGCCTCCAGGACCTGATCGAGCGCCGGCTCGTCACGCTCGACCGCGTCCGCACGCTCGTGCTGGACGAGGCCGACCGGATGCTCGACATGGGCTTCAAGCCGCAGGTCGAGCGGATCATCCGTCGCCTCCCGCGCGAGCGCCAGACGATGCTCTTCTCCGCCACCCTCGACGGCGAGGTCGGCGAGCTCGCCCGCGCGTACACGACCTCCGCGTCACGGTACGAGGCCAATGCGCCGCAGGAGCACGCGCAGGGCGACATCGAGCACCGCTTCGTGGCGGTCACGGCGGACGGCAAGGTCGACGCGCTCGTCGAGGAGCTCCAGCGCGACCGCGGGCTCGCGCTCGTCTTCGTGCGGACGAAGCGCGGCGCCGACCGGCTGGTGCACAAGCTCCAGCGCAAGGGCGTCCACGCGGCCGCGCTCCACGGCGACATGCGCCAGTCGCAGCGCGAGAAGGCGCTCGCCCGCTTCGACGCGGGGAAGGTGACGACGCTCGTCGCCACCGACGTGGCCGCCCGCGGGCTCGACCTGACGGCGATCACGCACGTGATCAACTTCGACCCGCCCGCCGACGAGAAGGGGTACGTGCACCGGGTCGGCCGCACGGGCCGTGCGGGCCGCAGCGGCGAGGGGATCACGTTCGTGATGCCCGAGCAGCAGGCCGACGTCAGCCGCGTCGCGCAGCGCTTGGGGCACACGGAGCAGTTCGCCGCGGAGGGGATGAACGTGGCGCGCCCGCGGCTCGTCTACACGAGTCGCAGGGGCCGCCGCTCCCGCTGGTAGCGGTCACGGGGAACCA
>DATHTC010000523.1:0-22182 GCA_035463735.1 Gaiellaceae bacterium
GATCCGGTTGTCGAGCGCGCGCTTCCGCTCGTCCATCGTGTCCGCCCACGCGGGAGCGGAGAGGACGAGCGCGGCAGCGACGATCAGCAGGATGCGGCCCATGCGCAGGAGTTTCGTCGGGCGGCCGGTCGTCCCTCCCGCCCGGAATCTGCGCGAATGTAGCGAAACCGCGCCCGCAGGGGAAGCTGCGGCCGCAACCTCGCCCGCGGGCGGCGCCCCGGGCGTCGCGGGAGGAACGCTAGGCGCGCTCGGTCGGAGGCTCGGGCTCGGGGATGCGCGGGGGCTGCGGCGGCGTGCCCTCGTCCGGCGGCGGCTCGGGCTCGGGGACGCGCGCCGGCTCCGGCGGAGTGCCCTCGTCGGGCGGCGGGTACGGCTCGGGCACGACCGCCGGCTCGGGCGGGGTCGCCTCGCCGGGCGGCGGGTACTCCGGCGCCGGCCCGGGCGTCTCGGGCACCTCGACCATCTCCGTCGGGCGGCCCTCGAGGCGCGCCTGCTGCACCTGCTCCCGCACCTGCGCCGCCACCTGCGCCATCTCGGCCTCCTTCGCCCGGAGCTCCCCGTCCACGCGCTCGACCTCCGCGCGCAGCGACTCCGTCTCCGCCTTGTCGCCCCGGTAAACGGCGGCGCCGAGGTCGCCGAGGAGCGCGGCGTGGCGGCGCCCGAGCTCGTCGCGCTCGCGGTGGAGGCGCGCCGACCGGCGGCGCGCGCCCGTGCGCGCTCGGGCCGTGCCGACCGCTCCCGCCACGCGCGCCCCGGCAGCCGACCGCGACCGCCGCAGCTCCGGCGCGCCGGCGGCGAGCAGGAGCAGGAGCACGGCGCCGACGATAATCACGACGGCCCCCGCCACGACCTCCCCGAGCCCGAGCAGCAGGCTGCCGACGGCGACCGCGGCGATGCCGACGACGACCGCGGCGACGACCGGCGTCACCCCGAACAGGTGCGGCTCGGCGGCCGTCACGTCCGGGCGGGGCGCGTCCTCCGCGGCCGGAACGGGTTCCACGGCGGTCGCCTCCGCCGTCGCGGCCGAGGGGTTGGCATCGAGTCGGCGGCCGCACTGCGCGCAGAAGCGGCTCCCGGGCGTGACCGCCGCTCCGCACGCGGGGCAGCTAGCGGGCGCGGACACGGTTCCCCTTCGCGCCGGCGCGCGGCTCGAGCGCCCGCATCGCCTCGGCGGCGCGACGCCGGAGCGGGCCGACGAGCGCACGGTAGTCCTCGTCGCCGATCTGGCCGGTGCGGTGGTCGAACTCGAGCTCCTTCAGCGCAGCGAGCGCCCGGTCGCGCTCCTCGGCGAGCGCCAGCCGCCGGCGCTCGAGCTCGTCCGGCTCGGGCAGTGTGTCCCGAACCGGCTCGGGCTCGCGCAGGAACGGCAGCGCCACGTAGAGGACGCACGCGACCGCGAGCGCCGCGCCGAGTGCCAGGGCGACTGCGGTCACGCGCGCGCCCCCGCGGCGCCCTCGTACCGCAGCGCGAGCCGCCGCGCCTCCCGCGCATCCGGCCACATCGCGATCACCGACCCGAGCACGAACACGAGGCCCGCCGCCCAGATGAGGTTGACGAGCGGCTTCACGAACACCTTGAAGTAGACCGTCCCGTCGGGGTCGATCTGGTCTGCGATCACGAACAGGTCCTCCCCGGTCACGAGGTCGGAGCGGATCGCGACCTCGTTCGAGACCTCCTGCTCGACGGGGTACCGGTTCTTGCCGGCCTCGATCGTGCCGAGGTCGCGCCCGTTCCGCTCGACCGCGAGCACGGCGCGCGTCTCGGTCGCGTTCGCCGCCTGCCGCCGTTCGAGCGCCCGGTACCCGAGCGTGTAGTCGCCGACCGCGAACGCCTGCCCCGGCCTCGCCTCCACCTCCCGCACCGTCTGGTACGCGCTCGACCCGGCGATCCCGATCGCGAGCAGCACGATCGCCGCGTGGACGACGTAGCCGCCGTAGCGCCTGCGGTTCTGCGCGACGAGCGACGAGAACGCGCCGGGCCACGTCCGCGCGCCGAGCGCCTTGCGCGCGCGTGTCCCGCGCCCGAACTCGAGCGCGATCGAGGCGAGCACGAACGCCGAGAACGTGTACGCGAGCAGCCCCGGGATCGACGAGCCGGCACCGAGCGCCAGCAGCGCCGCACCGACGAGCAGCGAGAAGCCGAACGGCCACGCGAACGCACGCCCGAGCGACCGGAGCGACGCGCGCCGCCAGGCCACGAGCGGCCCGATCCCCATCAGCAGCAGCAGGGGCAGGCCGAAGACGCGGAGGAAGAAGTTGAAGTACGGCGGCCCGATCGTCAGGGTCGTCCCGCGCACGGCCTCCGACACGAGCGGGAACACGACCCCCCACAGCACGGTCAGGCACAGCGCGACGAGCAGCAGGTTGTTGTAGAGGAAGGTCGCCTCGCGCGAGACGAGCGACTCGAGCCGCGTCCGCGAGCGGAGCAGGTCGAGGCGCCACAGGATCAGGCCGATCGAGAACGCCACGACGACCACGATGAAGCCGAGGAACCACGCCCCGATCGAGCTCTGCGTGAACGAGTGGATCGAGGTGAGCACGCCCGAGCGGGTGAGGAAGGTGCCGAAGAGCGAGAGCGCGAACGCGAGCGTGACGAGCGTCACGTTCCAGAGCTTCAGCATCCCGCGCTTCTCCTGGATCATCACCGAGTGGAGGTAGGCGGTCGCGGCCAGCCACGGCATCAGCGCCGCGTTCTCGACGGGGTCCCACGCGTAGTACCCGCCCCAGCCGACCTCCTCGTACGCCCAGTGGGCGCCCAGGAGCTGGCCGACCCCGAGGAACGCCCACGCCGCGAGCGTCCACCGCCGGGTGGCGACGATCCAGCGCTCGTCGGTGCGGCCCGACAGCAGCGAGCCCATCGCGAACGCCCACGGGATCGTGAGCCCGACGTAGCCGAGGTAGAGCATCGGCGGGTGCGCGAGCATGTACGGGTTCTGGAGGCTCGGCACCATCCCCGCCCCGTCGGCGGGCGCCGTCTGCGTCGCGAACGGGCTGGCGACGGCGACGAGGAGGAGGGCGAAGAACGTCGCCACGCCGCCGAGGAGCGGCACGACCCAGGCGAGGAGGTCACGGCCGGCCCGCCTCCCCCACGCGACCGCGGCAGCCGAGAAGCCCGTGAGGACGAGCAGCCACAGCAGGAGCGAGCCCTCCTGGCCGCCCCAGAACGCCGACAGCGCGTACGGCGTCGGCAGGTCGCGCGAGCTGCGCTCGGCGACGTAGACGAAGCCGAAGTCGCGCCGCCAGAGCGCCGCGACGAGCACGACGGATGCGACCGCGGTGGCCGCGAACGCCGCGATCAGCGCGTTCTGGGCCGACAGCGCGAGCCGGCGCCGGCGCATCCGGGCCGCGTACGCGCCGCCCACCGCGGCGTAGACGACGAGCCCGAGGGCGACGAGAAGGGCCGCGCGGCCGAGCTCCGGCACGGCGCTAGGTGGTCTTGCGCTTCGTGTACTTCGACGGGCAGCGCGTGACGAGCGTCCCCGACTCGCCGACGAACGTCCCGTTGCGGAGCTCGCCCTTGAGGTAGACGTCGCGCCCGACCTGGAACATGTCCGGGACCGAGCCGGAGTAGGTCACGGGCACCCTGGCCGTTCCCGCGGGGTCGCGGAGCGTGAACTCGATCGTCCGGCCCTCGCGCCGGACGGGGCCGACGACGCGGCCGGCCAGGGACACCTCGCCGGTGTGCGCACGCAGCTCGCTCGGCTGCACCGACGGCGTGCCGCCGCCCGCGATCGACGTGTAGAGGAGGAAGACGGCGAGCGTCGCCGCGACCGAGAGCGCGATGACGAGCCGCGCGGGATTCCGCCGTCGCGTCACGCGACCGAGTCTACCCGCTGGCTGCGGGGCCTACGCCTCGGGCACGCGCTCGCGACGCTCGGGCACGCGGTACCCGTGGTCGCGGCAGAGCGAGCCCGGCGAGTCCTCGGTGAGCGCGTCGCAGTAGCCCTTGCCGTACGCGGCGCGCATGAACGCCGCGACGACCTCGAGGCTCCACTCCTCGATCTCGGCAGCTTCGCGCCACAGGTCGGTGAGCCGGAGGTCGATGTCGAGCTCGAGGAGGTCGATGCGGGACGGTGCGTTCGCCATCTGTCGAAAAGCGTAGGACCCCGGTCGGACGACATGGTCTGCGGTAGCGTCCTCGTCGTGGCAGCCATCCGCGTCGGCCCCGCCCGCGTGCCCTCGCAGGAGTCCCCCGAGGCAGCCGTCGAGCTGCTCGTGGAGCGCGGCTACACGGCCTGCGAGATCGACTGCGAGCGCGGCTTCTGGCTCGACTACCCGTGGGCGGAGCGCCTCGGGGAGCTCGCGCGGGAGCACGGGATCGCCCTCTCGCTGCACGCGCCGCTGTTCGGCTTCATGGGCCACCGCGAGCGGGACAAGAAGTTCAAGATGGCCGTGGGGGTCCTCGACCGGTCCGCGGGGATCGCGGCGGCCGCCGGGGCGGCTCCCGTCGTCTTCCATCCGGGCTACTTCCTCGGCCGGACGCGGGAGGAGGCGATCGCGGACGTCGTCGAGCAGCTCGGCGAGCTCGGGGAGCGGCTGGACGCGAAGGGGCGGCTCGTGCCGTTCGGCGTCGAGGTGATGGGACGCGTGGCCGAGCTCGGCTCGCTCGACGACGTGCTCGCGATCGCCCGGGCCGTGCCATGGGTGCGGCCGGTGCTCGACTTCGCGCACATGCACGCGACGAGCGACGGCGGGTTCACCGGGGTCGAGCCGTTCGCCGCCGCGCTGGAGGCCGCCGACGAGACGCTCGAGCCGCGGGCCCCTTTCCACATCCACTTCTCGGCGATCCAGTTCGCGAACCGGAACGAGACGAAGCACCTTCCCTACGGGGAGGGGACGCTGCGCGCGGAGCCACTCCGCGAGGCGCTCGACCCCTTCGACCGCGAGGCGACGGTGATCAGCGAGTCGCCCGACGAGGCGTCGTCCCAGGCGATCCGGGAGATCCTGCTGGCGGCTGCCGCCGCCCCCGAGTAGTCCCACGCCGTGGTGAACCCCGACGAGGTCGAGCGGCACTACGCGCGCGGCGCGCTGCGGGGGCGGACCCGGGAGGGCGTCGACGAGCTGCACGTGCGCGGCCGCGAGGCGACGGTCGAGCTCGCGGCGCTCGTGGAGCCGGCGCGGGGAGAGCGCGTGCTCGACGTCGCCGCCGGCCTCGGCGGCCCCGCCCGCTTCCTCGCCGAGCGCTACGGCGTCCACGTCGTCGGGGTCGACCTCACGGCCGCGTTCGTCGAGGTCGCGCGGGAGCTGACGCGCCGGGTCGGCCTCGACGACCGCGTCGAGTTCGTCCACGCGGACGCGCTCGCGCTGCCCTTCGCGGACGGCTCCTTCGACGTCGCGTGGACGCAGCACGCAGCCATGAACGTCCCGGACAAGGCCGGTCTGTACGCGGAGATTCGCCGCGTGCTGCGCCTCGGCGGGCGCCTCGCCCTCTACGACGTCGTCGCCGGGGAGAGCGGCGACCTCGAGTACCCGCTGCCGTGGGCAGCCCACGCGGGCCTCTCCTGGCTCGTGTCGGCCCACGAGCTGCGGCGGCTGCTCGAGGAGGCCGGATTCCGCGTCGTCGAGGCCCGCGACGTCTCCGACAGCGGCCGCGCCTGGTCGCAGGCGCGGGCGGCCGCGGAGGCGGGTCCGGCGTTCGAGAACATCGATCGCGCGCTCGGGGACGGCCGGCTCGGGCTGACGATGCTCGTCGCGGTCGCAGAGACCCGCTAGACCATCCGGGCAGTCGCTGCCTCGAGCTCGGGCGGCTGGCCCCAGGTGACGTCGCCCAGCTCGGCCAGCTGCTCGTCGAGCGCCTGTGCCTCGGCCGCGCGCCCGCGGTCGCGGAGGAAGCGGCCGAGGGCCGTCAGCAGCTCGTAGCGGATGTACTCGAACTCCGTCCGCTCGACCACGTCGAGGGCCTCGCGGAACAGCTCCTCGGCCTCGTCGTCGCGCCCCTGAGCGGCACGGACGACGGCGAGCGCCATCCGCGTCGTCGCGCGCGAGCTCTGGTCGTGCGGCCCGACGGTCTCCCGCGCCTCGAGCGCGTGGCGCTCCGCCTCGTCCAGCTTCCCCTGGGAGGCGAGCAGCTGCGCCAGCCCGCGCTGGCTCTCGCACAGCGACGCGCGCTCCTGGAGCGGCCTGAGGATGCGGATCGAGTCACGGAACAGCCGCTCCGCGCGGGCGAGGTCGCCCTTCCGCCACGCGATCCAGGCGAGGGCGTTGATCGTCCGCCCCAGCGTCCACGCCGCGCCTGCCTCCTCGTACAGCTCCCGCGCCTCCGCCAGCGCCTCCTGCGCCTCGTCGAGCTCGCCGCGGATCGAGCGCATGCGTCCGCGCGACGCGAGCGCCTGCGCCCGCGAGGTGATGCTGCCGCTCTCCTCCGCGAGGTCGCACGAGCGCTGCACGAACGGCTCGGCCCCCTCGAGGTCGAGGCGCGCGATCCGGCTCGCCGCGACCTCCTGCGCCGCCTCCGCCTCGAGATCCTTGCGCCCGAGCCGCTGGGCGAGCTCGAGCGCCTCTCCCGCGTAGCGCTCGTCGGCGCTCAGGTCGCCGAGCCACCAGGCGATCTGCGAGCGCATCCGCAGCGCGTCGAAGCGCCCGACGAGGTCGTCCTCCGGGAGGACCGAGAGGGCGTGCTCGGCGAGCTCTCCCGCGCGCGGAAGGTCGGCGTCGCGTACGAGCGCCACGTCTGCGAGCGCGTTCAGGGAGCGCCCGTGGACGCTCTCGTTCCCCGACGCGCTCGCCTCGCGCCGCACGGCGTCCATCTCTACCGACACCGCGCCGAAGTCGGCGAGCCGCCAGGCCGCGACGGCCGCCTTGTACCGTCGTACGAGGGTCGGCTCCAGCTCGGCGGCCCGCAGCAGCAGGCGCCGGGCCGTGGCGTTCGCCTCCCGCGAGAGAGCGCGCGCGCCGGCCGTCTCGAGCGCCGCGGCCGCGTCCGACGCGAGCTCCGCCGGCACGGAGCCGTCGAGCTCCGCCGTCAGCGCCGCCGCGTGGTCCAGGTGGTAGGCGCGGATCTCCGGCAGCTCCTCGCGGGCTCGCTCGCGCAGCCACTCCGCGAACCGCATGTGGAGGCTCGCGCGGGCGGCCTTCGGCAGGCCGGTGTAGGCGACGTCGCGGATGAGCACGTGCTTGAACCGGTACGCCTGGTCGCCCGAGAGCGTCGAGCGCGACTCGCGGAGCACGAAGTCGCGCAGCAGCAGCTCCTCGAGCGCCTCGTCGACGTCCTCGGCGTCCGGCGACAGCTCCGCGATCGCACCGTGCCAGAACACGCGCCCGATCACGGAGGCGCGCTGGAGCAGCGTCTTCTGCGCGGGCGGGAGCAGGTCGATGCGGGCGGCGATCAGAGCCTGGATCGTGTCGGGGATCCGCTCCGCGTAGCCGTCGTCGCCCTCGACGATCATCCGCACCGTCTCCTCGAGGAAGAGCGGGTTCCCCTCCGTCTTGTCGAGCACGTCCTCGCGGAGCGTGCCAGGAAGCTCGGTGTCGGCCAGGAGCGCGTCGGCGAGCTGCTCCGCGTCGTCTCGAGCCAGCGGCTCCAGCTCGATCGCGAGCGCGCGGGTGCGGCCGCCGCCCCAGCCCGGGTGCCGGTCGAGCAGCTCGGGGCGAGCGAGGCAGAGGATGAGCATCGGCGCGTCGCGCACCCAGGCGGCGAGGTGCTGGATGAGGTCGAGCAGCGGCTCCTCGGCCCAGTGGATGTCCTCGAAGCCGAGCACCAGCGGCTGCGCCTTGGCGAGGTTCTCCGCCCACTCGCGGACCGCCCACTGGATCTCCTGCTGGCTCCGCTCGCCCTCGAACGCCTCCAGCACGCCCGAGGCGAGGCCGATCAGATCCGCCACCTCCTCGTCCTCGCAGCAGACGAGGAGCTTCTCGTGCGCCTCCTCGGGCGGGTCGTCGTCCGCGATGCCGGCCGCGGCCTTCACCATCTCGGCCAGCGGCCAGTAGGTGATCCCCTCGCCGTACGGGAGGCTGCGGCCGACGAGCACGGTCGCGCCGTCGAGGGTGGAGGCGAACTCGCGCGCGAGGCGGCTCTTCCCGACGCCCGCCTCGCCGTAGATCGTGACGAGGTGCGCGCGGCCGTCCCGGACGGCGCGCTCGTACGTGTTCCGCAGCAGCTCGAGCTCGCTCTCGCGGCCGACGAGCGGCGTCCCGTCGAGGGCGGGCCCGCGTCCGTCCAGCGCCAGGCCGACGGCCCGCCAGACGGGAACCGGCTCGGCGCGCCCGCGCAGCTCGCGGAGACCGACCGACTCGAGCTCGACGGTGCCGAAGGCGAGCCGGTACACCCCCGGCCCCACGAGGATCTCGTTCGGGCCCGCCGACTGCTGGAGCCGCGCGGCGACGTTGACCGCCTCCCCGGTGGCGAACGTCGAGTCGAGCGCCGCGTCGGCGACCACCTCGCCCGCCTCGATCCCGATCCGCGCCTGGAGCCCGAGATCGGCGACGTCGCCGAGGATCGCGATTGCGGCGCGCACGGCACGGAGCGCGTCGTCCTCGTGCGCGCGCGGAACGCCGAACGCCGCCATCACGGCGTCGCCGGCGAACTTCTCGACCGTGCCGCCGTGCGCGCGGATGCGCCGCGACGCGCGGTCGAAGAACCGGGTCACCCCGCGGCGGACGATCTCGGGATCCGTGACCGACACGAGCGCCGTCGAGTCCACGATGTCCACGAAGAGGACGGTGGCAAGCTTGCGCTCCATGCCTCGAAGTGTAGGGGCCGAGGCGGCGTGCCCGGGGTTCGGCCAACCCCCTACCGGACGCGCACGACCTCGACCACCGGAGGCGGCATCGCGTATCCCGGAGCGCCGAAGTTCGGCACCACGAGACGCCACCGCCCGGGTCGCGTGAAGCGCACGCGCCCCGTCCACGTGGCGCCGTTCCGGACGAGCACGACACGGTGCCTCCGCTCCGCCCGCAGCGCGGCGTACAGCCCGGTGCCGGGAGGGACGGCGACGAGGCGCATGCTCAGGCGGCGGTCGCGCGCGAACGGCTCCGGGATCCGGACCGTCGCACGCAGCGTCTGGCCGACGGTCGGCGTCGGGTCGGAGAGCGTCAGCGTGATGCGGAGCTTGGCCTCGGCGGCCGGCGCGGCCGCGAGCGCGAGGCAGAGGACGAGGACGAGCCGCTTCACGGCTCCCCTACACCGGCGGCGCTTGTACGGTTCCGCCGTGCTCGACCCGAAGGTCTTCAAGGCCTACGACGTCCGCGGCCTCCACGGGCAGGAGCTCGACGAGGAGGGCGCGTACGCGATCGGGCGGGCGTACGCGGAGGAGTTCGAGCCGCGCCGGATCGCGGTCGGACGCGACATGCGCCTGTCGTCCCCGGCGATGGCGCACGCGGTGGTCGAGGGCGCCGCGGACGGCGGCACGGACGTGCTCGACCTCGGGCTGGTGGGCACCGAGATGCTCTACTTCGCCGTCGGCGAGCTCGGCCTCGACGGCGGCATCGAGGTGACGGCGTCGCACAACCCGAAGGAGTACACCGGGATGAAGATCGTGCGCGCGGGCGCCCTCCCGGTCGGCGGGGACTCGGGGCTCGCGGAGATCCGCGAGCGCGCCCTCCGCGGCTTCGGCGAGCGGGAGCGGCGCGGCGAGGTGCGCGAGGAGAACATCTGGCCGGCCTTCCGCGAGAAGGTGCTCTCGTTCGTCGACGTGGAGGCGATGCGGCCCCTCCGCGTGGTCGTCGACGCGGCGAACGGAATGGCCGGCGCGATGCTGCCGCCGGTGCTCGAGCGGCTCCCGATCGACGCCGTTCGCTGCTACTTCGAGCCCGACGGGACGTTCCCGAACCACGAGCCGAACCCGCTCCTGCCCGAGAACCGGGAGTTCATCGTCGCGAAGACGCTCGAGGAAGGCGCCGACCTCGGCGTGGCATTCGACGGCGACGCGGACCGCTGCTTCTTCGTCGACGACACCGGCGAGTTCGTCCCGGGCGACTTCGTGACGGCGCTGCTCGCGCAGTCGATCCTCGAGAAGGAGCCGGGGGCGAAGATCATCTACGACGTGCGCGCGAGCTGGGCGGTGCCGGACACCGTGCGCGCGGCGGGCGGCGAGCCGCTCGTGAACCGCGTCGGTCACGCGTTCATCAAGCAGCGGATGCGCAAGGAGGACGCCGTCTTCGGCGGCGAGGTCTCGGGCCACTACTACTTCCGCGAGTTCTCGAAGGCGGACTCCGGCGTGATCCCGTTCCTGCTCATGCTCGAGCTGCTGTCGAAGCGCGGCGAGCGGCTGTCGACGCTGCTGGCGCCGTTCCGCGACCGCTACTTCATCACCGGCGAGCTCAACTCGACGGTCGACGACGTCGAGGGGAGGCTGCAGGCCCTCGAGGAGCGCTTCGGCTCGGAGGGCCATGTGTCGCACCTCGACGGCCTCTCGGTCGAGGCCGACGACTGGCATTTCAACGTCCGTCCGTCGAACACCGAGCCGTTGCTCCGCCTCAACCTCGAGGCGCGCTCCAGCGAGCTGATGGAGCGCAAGCGCGACGAGGCGCTCGCGGTGATCCGCTCCTAGGTGTGCAGGGCGTCTTTACGGTGCCTGGCACCGTAAAGACGCGGCCACGACGCCTCGACGTGGCGAACTCGCTGCAAATCGGCGCTTTCCGCGTGCTCGCTCGCGGTGCCAGGCACCGTCACGGAAGTGTGACGGCCTCGTCCGCTACAGCCGTGACGCGAGCGCCTCGACGAGCGCGCCCTGGACGTACGTGAGCCAGCCGTAGAGCGCGAGCTCCGGCGCCCGCGGGTCGTCGTCGTCGACGAGGTCGTGGAGCAGCTCGTCCTCCTCCACCCCGAGCCGCTCGCCGAGAACGAGCCGCAGGTCGTTGAGCGCGCCGCACCATGCCTCCGCCTGCGCCTGGTCGAGCCGGTCGGCGTCGACGGTGCGTGCGACGAGATCGATGGCGTCGAGCCGCCGCTGCCGCAGGTCGGGGTGGACGAGCCGCGAGAACTCCGCCGCGACCTCGGCGTCGTCGCGGTGGGCGGGCGGGAAGAGGCGCGCGACGGTGCCGTCGTCGGCCTCGATCAGCTCGCGCAGCTCGGCGAGGAGCACGCGCACGAGCTCGCGCTCGCGGCGCCCGAGCCGCACCCGGTAGGTTCCGTCGCCGGCGGTGCTGATCGGCGCGAGCCAGGGCACCGCGATCAGTCCTGCCTCAGCGTCGCCCACAGGCCGTGGGCCTGGAGGCGCGCGACGTCGTACTCAGCCTTCTCGCGCGTGCCGCTCGAGACGACGGACTTGCCCTCCTCGTGCACCTGCAGCATCAGCCGCTCGGCCTTCGCGCGGCTGTACCCGAACAGCTTCTGAAACACGTAGGTCACGTACGTCATCAGGTTGACCGGGTCGTTCCACACGATCACGACCCACGGCCGATCCGGGGTCCGCTCCTCGTCGTCCGTCGGGACCGGCGCGCGGACGGGTGCCTCGATCGTCTGGCTCACCGGGCTCATTGTGGCCGAGCCGCCGCGGCTCAGTAGGCTCCGGCGCGTGACCTCGCTCGAGCTCGGCCGCGTGACGGGGCGACGACCGCCGTTCAAGTACTCGGCCCTCGCGCGCGTCTGGTTCTCGGACACCGACGCCCAGGGCGTCGTCTACTACGGCCGCTACCTCCCCTACTTCGACCACGCCCGCGTCGAGTACCACCGTCACCTCGGCCTCCGCCCCGGGCTCGACGACGGCTCCGCCGAGTTCGTGATGCGGGCGTCGACGATCGAGTACCACGCGCCGGCGCGATTCGACGACCTCCTGGAGGTGTTCGTGCGGATCGCGCGGATCGGGCGCACGAGCGTCACCTGCGACCACGCTGCCTACCGGGTCGACGACGACCGGCTGATGGTGACCGCGCAGCAGACGCTCGTGCTCGTCGACGTGGCCGAGCGGCGCGCCGTCGAGGTGCCCCCGTCGTACCGTGGGGCGATTCGTGCCTTCGAGGGCGAGGACGTCGAGGAGTGAGCGGCGCGCTCGAGGCGGTCGACCGGATCCTGAACCGCGGCGGCCACCCCGACGACGTGCTGCGCGACGTCCTCGAGGCGCTCGTCGAGCGAGGCGCCACCGACTGGGCGGGTGTCGCGTTCCTCGAGGACGGCCGGCCGGTGCTCGGCCCTTTCCTCGGCGCTGCGGGGCCCGACGAGATCGAGACGCGCCGGATCGAGCTCGGCGGGAGCCTCGTCGGCGAGCTCTGGGCCGCGCCCGGCGGCGACCGCGCCGTCCTCGACCGCGTGGCCGTCGTCGTCGCGCCCTATGTCCGCGTCGACTCCGGAGGTGCCCCATGACAGACGTCACGATCCCCGACGACGTGCGCGCCGTCATCGACGGCCGCAACTTCGCGCACGTCGCGACGGTGCTCCCGTCGGGCGGCCCCCACAGCGTCCCGGTCTGGATCCTCCGCGAGGCCGACCGGGTCGTCTTCTTCACCCAGCCGGGGACCCGGAAGGCCCGGAACCTGACCCGCGACCCTCGCGTCGCGATCTCGCTCGTCGACCTCGAGCGGCCGTACCGCACGGCGCAGCTCCGCGGCCGCGTCGTCGAGACGCGCGAGGGCGACGAGGCGCTGGAGACGATCGACCGCCTGTCGGAGAAGTACACGGGCGCGCCGTTCCCGATGCGCAGCGGGATCGTGTTCGTGGTCGAGCCGGAGCGGGTGAGCTACATGGAGCTGCCGTTCCAGCATTGACGTCCTCGCCGTTTCGCACCCGCCTCGCGGCGGGTGCGAAATGGCTACCTGCTGGCCCGCCGCATCGAGCCGGCGCCGGGGGAGTCGCGCGCCCGCCCGATGCGATGCGGGCGGGCGCCGCAGACTCGGTGCCCTCTCCCCCTGCGCACGTTGTACCGGCGGCACGGCCGCTTGCCCATCCCTCGTTCGAGCTACCCCCTCGCAGCGCGGCACGATCACTCGAAGGAGGGAACGCCGCGAGGAGGAAATCCCTGCAAATCCGGACGTACCGCCCGGCCTAGCCCGTTCGAGGGAGGGGAGAAGATCCCTCACGCGAGGGATCAGCGGCGGTCGGCGGCGAAGACCTGGGTCACGTACCGGATCACCAACGGGTCGCCCGCGCCGCGGCCGAGGGCGCGGAACTCGTCGAGCAGCGCCTCGCGGCGATCCGAGGCGAGGTCGGCGACGTAGCTCGTGGAGGCGATCCGGTCGACGAACATCTCGAGGTCGACGCGCTGCTTGTAGGGCCAGGTCCGCGTGTCGACGGGGCCGAAGCGGGCGGAGCGCTCGAGCTCGCCCTCCACGTCGAGGTCGTAGTGGCGTTGCACCTCCCCCTGGTGCGGCGCGAGCAGCTCCTGCGTCCGACGGTTCAGCTCGTCGTCGTCGTCGCGGGAGTTCCAGATCAGCCCGATCCCGCCGCCGGGCGCGAGCACCCGGTGGACCTCCGCCAGCGCCGCGTGGGCGTCGAACCAGTGGAACGCCTGCGCCACGACGACCGCGTCGACGGCGCCGTCCCGGAGCGGGATCGTCTCCGCAGTCCCGGCCAGTGCCTCCGCCTCCGGCACCGTCTCCCGCAGCTTCGCGCGCATCGCGTCGACCGGCTCGACCGCGACGACGCGCGCGCCGAGCGGGACGAGCGACCGCGTCAGCTTTCCGGTGCCGGCGGCCAGGTCGAGGACCGTCCGGCCCGGCTCGATCCGAAGCCGCTCCGCCAGCCACTCGACGGCGGCCGCGGGATATCCGGGCCGCGCGCGCTCGTACACGTCCGCCGCCACGGCGAACCCCGCCGCGGCGACCCGCGGGATCGACGTCACGACGGCGTGACGCGATACGCGTCGAAGACCGAGTCGATCCCACGCAGCGACGAGAGCAGCGAGCGCAGCGCGTTGATGTCGCCCACCTCGGCCGTGTACCAGTTGCGGGCGAGCTGATCCTCGACGTGGCCTCCGTACTCGACGATGTTCGCGCCGTGCTCGGCGAACGTCCGGGCGACGTCCTCCAGCAGGCGCGGCCGGTCCCACGACTGCACCGCGATCTGCACGCGGAAGCTCTGGCTCGCGCCGCCTTCCCACTCCACCGGCGTGAACCGCTCCGGGTTCCGCTTCAGCGCCTTCACGTTCGGGCAGTCGGCGCGATGCACGGTGATGCCGCGGCCGAGCGAGATGTAGCCGACGATCGAGTCACCGGGGACGGCGTTGCAGCACTTCGCGATCCGCACCAGCACGTCGTCGACGCCGAGCACGCGGATCCCGAGGTTGTCGCCGGCGGTCGCGCGCTTCGGCTGCTTGAGCGGGACCGCCTCCTCGTGCGCCACCTCCTCGGTCTTCAGGCGCTGGAGGACCTTCTCGACGATCTTCGCCGCCTGGAGCTTCCCCTCGCCGAGGGCGAGGTAGAAGTCCTCCGCCTTCTTGAAGCCCGACTCGCGGATCACCTGCGCGAGCACCGACGAGCCGGCGAGCTTCCGGTACGGGAGGTTCTGCGCCTTCAGCGCCGCCTCGAGCGCCTCCCGGCCCTTCCGCTCGCTCTCCTCGCGGTTCTCGCGCGAGAAGAACTGGCGGATCTTGTTCCGCGCCCTCGAGGACTTCGCCAGCGAGAGCCAGTCGCGCGAGGGGCCGCGGCCCTGCTTCTGCGTGAGGATCTCGACGATGTCGCTGTTCTGCAGGCGGTAGTGCAGCGGCACGATCCGCCCGTTGACCTTGGCGCCGACGGTGCGGTGGCCGACGTCGGTGTGGACGGCGTACGCGAAGTCGATCGGCGTCGCGCCCGCGGGGAGCGTCTTCACCTCGCCCTTGGGCGTGAACACGTAGACCTCGTCGTCGAACAGGTCGGTGCGGAACGAGCGCATGAACTCGCCCGGGTCGCCGTCCTCCTGCTGCGAGGTCTCCATCAGCTGCTTGACCCACGTCAGCCACTCGTCGTCGGCCTGGCGCTTCCCGCCCTTGTACGCCCAGTGCGCGGCGATTCCCAGCTCGGCGAGCTCGTGCATGTCCCGCGTGCGGATCTGGATCTCGAGCGGGCGGCCCTCCGGCCCGATCACGGTCGTGTGCAGCGACCGGTAGCGGTTCGCCTTCGGCATCGCGACGTAGTCCTTGAAGCGCCCCGGCATCGGCTTCCAGAGCGAGTGGATCAGGCCGAGCGCGCCGTAGCAGTCGCGCGTCCCCTCGTCGCCGGAGCGCTCGACGGTGACGCGCATGGCCGTCAGGTCGTAGATCTCGTTGAAGGCGCGGCCCTTCTTCGCCATCTTCTCGTAGATGGAGTAGAAGTGCTTCGCGCGGCCGGAGATCTCTGCGGGGATGTCCGCCTTCGCGAGCTCGGCGCCGAGCAGCGCCGCCGCCTTCTGGACGTGCTCCTCGCGGTCGCCGCGGCGCTCCGCGACCATCGCCTTGATCTCCTCGTACTTGCGCGGGTGGAGCGTCTGGAAGGCGAGGTCCTCGAGCTCCCACTTGAGCGCGTGGATCCCGAGGCGGTGCGCGAGCGGCGCGTACACCTCGAGCGTCTCCTTCGCCTTCTGCACCTGCTTCTGCTTGCCGAGGTACTCGATCGTGCGCATGTTGTGGAGCCGGTCGGCGAGCTTGATCAGGATCACGCGGACGTCCTCGGCCATCGCCACGATCATCTTCCGGTAGTTCTCGGCCTCGGCCTGCTCGCGGCTCTGGAACTGGATCCGGGTCAGCTTCGTGACGCCCTCGACGAGCCGCGCGACCTCGTCGCCGAACTCGCTCCGCAGGTCCTCGGGGTCCGTCTGCGTGTCCTCGACGGTGTCGTGGAGGATCGCGGCCGCGATCGTCGCGTCGTCGAGGTGGAGCTGAGCGCAGATGCGCGCGACCCCGAGCGGGTGGACGACGAACGCCTCGCCGCTGCGCCGCCGCTGCCCTTCGTGGGCCTGCGCGGCACGGCGGAACGCCCGCACGATCAGGTCGCGGTCGGTGGCCGGGTTGTACGCGGAGACGTCCGCCAGCAGCTCGTCGACGAGGTGCTGGTGCTGCTCGTGAGCCTCGACGACCGTCATGCGCTCAGTGTACTCCGGGCCTCTGCGGGCTCCCGGCGGCGGGAGCCCACGCAACCACGGAGCAGGGATCGGCGTTCGGAGAGGGAACGGGACGCGACGTGCGCTGGATCAGGACATATCGTGAGCGGCGGGCGCTGGCCGAGGTGGCGCGTCTCCTGGCGACCGTCGACGCCTCGCGCCGCGACCGCGCCGGCGGGCGCGGGCTCGGGCGCGTCTCGCTCGGCGTGAGAGCCTAGGCCGGCTCCTCACGGGGGAAGGTCGGCGGGTAGACGACGCGCCCGCGCGGGAGCGGCGCCGAGTCGTCCAGCACCGCGACCTGGAACGCCCAGTCGTACAGCGCCTCGGGCGGGGGCACCAGACCGTGCTCGTCGGCCCGGACGAAGCCGAACCGGCCGTAGAACCCCGGATCGCCCTCCAGGAGCACGAGCGGCTCACCGAACGCGCGTACGCCGTCGAGGGTCGCCCGCATCAGGGCCGAGCCGAGTCCACGTCCCTGGTGCTCGGGCAGGACGCCGATCGGCCCCGTCTGGAGCAGGCGGCGCGACGAGCCCTCGAGCCCGACCCAACTCGTCAGCACATGCCCGGCGACGACACCGTCGAGCTCCGCGACGAGCGAGAGCTCGGGCACCCAGCCGTCGCTGCGCCGAACGGCGTCGGCCATCCGGGGCTCGACCTCGCCGCCGAAGGCGCGGCGGTGCACGTCGAGGATCGCAGGCCAGTCGTCGTCGGTCGATCGCCTGACCCTCACGCGGCGCGTGCGAGCGGCGCGTCGACCGCCAGCAGCGCGCGGAAGCGCTCCGACTCGAGCAGGTGGCGGCGCCCGAGCCCCTCGACTCCGAGCTCGAGCTCGTCGAAGACGGCCGCGGCGTCCGGATGCCGGCCGGCGCCCGGCTTCCGGTACTCGGCGACGAGCCAGTCCCGGAGCGCGTCGAAGCGGTCGTCGGCGTCGAAGATCCGCCGTACCGTGAGCTGCGGCGCGACCGTCCCGTTCCACCGGTTCTCGTGCAGCCGGAAGGCGACGTCGTAGCGCCCCTCCCGCCGGAACCGGTCGAGCTGCGCACCGAGCCCGAAGGCGATCGCGCCGCCGGCGTCGCGACCGTCGCGCCGAACCCGGAAGCGCAGGTGCCTCCCCTCGCCCACGGTCGCGAGCGAGCCGAGCTCGCACCCCGGAGCGAGCAGGGTCACGTCCGGGTTCCCGAGGCCGAACGGGGCGAGCCGCTGCAGCTCCGTGCAGAGCTCCAGCGTGAGCTCGGCACGGCGCGGGAGGATCGCGTCGACGTGCGTCACCGGCACGAGGTCGTCGTCCGCGAGCATCGAGCCGGCGTGCACCGCGAAGGCGTCGGCGAAGGCCGCCACCGCCTCCGGCCGGATCGAGAGCCCGGCCGCGGCGCGGTGGCCGCCGTACCGCTCGAGGTGGTCGGCGCAGGCGGTGAGGCCGCCGTGGAGGTCGAACGCGGGGAGCGAGCGCCCGGAGCCCTTCCACAGCTCCTCCCCGCCGGCGAGGAGCACGACCGGCCGGTTGAAGCGCTCCACCAGGCGCGAGGCGACGATCCCGATCACGCCCTCGTGCCAGTCCTCGCCGGCGAGGACGTACCCGCGCCGACGGCGCTGTGCCTCGGGCCACGACTCCACCTCGGCGACGGCCGCGCGCAGGATCCGGTCCTCGACCTGCTGCCGCTCGCGGTTCAGCTCCTCGAGCCGCGCGGCCAGGCGGCGCGCCTCCTCCCCGTCCTCGGTGAGGATCAGCTCCAGCGCGGCGCCGGGATGGCCGAGCCGGCCGGCGGCGTTGATGCGCGGAGCGAGCCGGAACCCGACCGCGCCCGCGTCGACCGCAGCGGGGTCGACGCCGGCCGACCGCATCAGCGCGCGCAGCCCGGGCTTCCGCGTCCGTGCAAGCGCGCGCAGGCCGGCCGCCGCGAGCGCGCGGTTCTCGTCCAGGAGCGGGACGACGTCGGCGATGGTCGCCAGTGCGACGAGGTCGAGGTGCGGCGTCGCGTCGACGCCGAGCGCCTGGGCGAGCTTGAGCACGACGCCGGTGCCGCACAGCTCCGGGAACGGGTACCGCGACGGGCGCGTCGCCACGACGGGGCAGTCCGGGAGCTCGTCGCCGGGCCGGTGGTGGTCCGTGACGACGACGTCGAGCCCGAGCGCCTTCGCCTCGGCCACCTCCTTCACCGCCGTGATCCCGCAGTCGACCGTCACGACGAGCCCGCAGCCCTCGTGGGCGAGCCGCGCGATCGTCGTCGAGCTGACGCCGTAGCCCTCGTCGAACCGGCTCGGCAGGTGCCAGTCGACGTCGGCGCCGAGCGCGCGGAACGTGAGCACCGCGAGGGTCGTGGCGCAGATCCCGTCGACGTCGTAGTCGCCGTGGACGCAGATCCGCTCGCCGCGCTCGACGGCGAGCCGGATCCGGGCGACGGCCGCCTCCATGTCGCCGAGGAGGAACGGGTCGTGCCCGGGGTCCTCGGCGGCGAGGAAGGTCCGCGCCGTCGCGGGGTCGCCGTACCCGCGACGGACGAGGACGGCTGCGGTCACCTCGTGGAGCCCGAGCTCCTCGACCAGGCGCTTGACCTCTCCGTGCGGGCAGGGACGGATCGTCCAGCTGCCCTGCATCGCACGTCGAGGCTACGAGGGGGATCGGACGGAGCCGGCCGCCCTGGCCCGCGCGTCACGGTTCCGTGACGGAGTCGTCGCGCTTTCGGCGCGAGCCGCGGGCCGTCTCGACGATCACCTTGGCCCACAGCACGACGAGCGCGACGACGGCGAGCGACCCGAGCACGAGCACGGGCGCGAGGTAGAGCGCCCGCTCCCAGGAGACCTCGAGCAGCCAGGCGGCGCCGAGCCCGGCCAGGACCGAGAGGGCGAGGAAGACGAGCGTCCGGCGCCGCACGTCCGCCAGCGTACCGGGGGCTATCCTCACGGCCGTGGCCGAGGCGCGCTCCAGCTCTCGAAGTCGATGACCGAGGCGAACTACACGTCCGGCGACGACTTCGTGGTGGAGTTCCTCGGCTACCGCTTCGGCTTCGCGGCCTCCGACTTCGAGGAGCGCGTGACCGCGGCCGCGTTCCGGCTCGGGCTGCTCGACCGCAACGAGCTCGAGGAGGACGAGACGGCCGACCTCGTCGAGCTGGCCGCCGACGGGCGGATCGCCGAGCCCCGCAGCGGCTTCGGCCGCTACCTCGTCCGGCACTGGGAGCGCGTGGCGCTCGTCGAGGGCGAGTCGCTCGTCTACTGGCTCCGGAAGCTCGTCTTCCGCGGCGCGTGGCTCGACCACCGCGTGAAGGAGGGCCTGCTCGAGGTGGCGTGGGACGACGCCGCCGCCGACTTCGCGTACCGCGACCCGAACGGCGGCCGCGCGCTGCTCGAGCTCGCCCCCGTCCCCTCCTGGCACGAGCTCCAGTTCAAGCGGTGAGGGCCCGCGCCGCGCTCGCGCTCGGCGGCGTCGCCGCCTACCTCGCCGCGCTGCTCGCGCTCGACCGGCTCGTCGGCCTGCCGGGCCAGCTCCTGCTCGGCCTCGTCACGGCGCTGATGCTCGTGCTCGCGCTTCGCGCCGTCTCGCCCGAGCGGCGCGCGCAGACCCTGATCGTGGTCGCGGTGGCGACGTGCGGCGAGGTGGTCGGCTCGATCGTGTGGGGCCTCTACACGTACCGCCTGGAGAACCTGCCGGCGTTCGTGCCGCCGGCCCACGGGCTCGTGTACCTCGGCGGGGTCGCGCTCGCGACCGCCGTCGCCGGACGGGAGCGGCTGCTCGTCGGGTTCGCGCTCGTCGCGGTGCTGGCGTGGGGCGTCGCCGGCGTGACCGTGCTGCCGCGGGAGGACCTCGGCGGCCTGCTCGGCGCGCTCCTGCTCGCGGTCTTCCTGCTGCGCGGCCGCGCCCCCGCCACGTACGCCGGCGTCTTCGTCGTCGTCGCGGCGCTCGAGCTGTACGGCACCGCGCTCGGCACCTGGCGCTGGGCGGAGGTCGCTCCCGGCACGCCGATCACGCAGGGCAACCCGCCGAGCGGGATCGCCTCCGGCTACGTGTTCTTCGACGTGGCGGCGCTCGCACTCGCGCCGGTCGCGCTCGCGCTCATCCGGAAGGGACGGCGAAGCCGAAGCGGGAGCGCTGCTCCTCTGCCCGAGCCAGCTCGATCCGCTTGAACATCCCGAGCGGCACGATCACGCGCTCGGGCACGTCCTCGTCCCCGTGAGGCTCGCGGTGCGGGACGAGCGTCACGAAGCCGAACCCCGGCTCCGGGTACAGGCCGTCGAGCGTGTAGCGGGCGCCGTCCACGAGCTCGACCTGCACCCAGGCGCGCTCCACCTCGGCCTCGCCGGCGAACCGCTCGATCGCGCGGTGGACCCGCGCGACGAACTCGTCCACGGGGCCGGTCATCCCGGGCAGCCACAGCCCGCCCGACACTAGAAGAGCCTCGCCTCGCCCTCGGCCGTCGTCGCGCCGACGTGCGCGCGCCCTGCCTTCGTCACCGTGCGCCCGCGCGGCGTCCGCTGCAGGAACCCGAGCTGGAGCAGGTACGGCTCGTACACGTCCTCGATCGTGTCGGGCTCCTCGCCGAGCGCCACCGCGAGGGTCGAGAGGCCGACCGGTCCGCCGTCGAATCGCTCCACCACCGCCCGCAGCAGCTCCCGGTCGGTCCGCTCGAGCCCGAGCGCGTCGACCTCGAGCAGCGCGAGTGCCTCGCGCGCGACCTCCGTCGTGATCGTCCCGGCGTGCCGCACCTCCGCGACGTCGCGGACGCGGCGGAGGATCCGGTTGGCGATCCGCGGCGTGCCGCGTGAGCGACGGGCGATCTCCTCGGCGGCCTCGTCCTCGACCGGGACGCCCAGGATCCGCGCGGAGCGGCGCACGATCAGGCCGAGCTCGGCGGCGTCGTAGAGGTCGAGCCGGAAGGTCATGCCGAAGCGGTCGCGCAGCGGCGTCGTCAGGAGGCCGGTGCGCGTGGTCGCGCCGACGAGCGTGAACGCCGGCAGGTCGAGGCTGAGCGTTCGCGCCGCCGGGCCCTGGCCGACGACGATGTCCATGCGGAAGTCCTCGAGCGCCGGATAGAGGATCTCCTCGATCGCGCGGTTGACACGGTGGATCTCGTCCACGAACAGGACGTCCCGCCCCTCGAGGCTCGTCAGGATCGCCGCCATGTCCGCCTTACGCTCGAGCGCGGGCCCCGCGACGGTGCGGATGCCGACGGCGAGCTCGTGGCGCACGATCTGGGCGAGCGTCGTCTTCCCGAGCCCGGGCGGGCCGACGAGCAGGACGTGGTCGAGCGCCTCGCCGCGGGCCTTCGCCGCCTCGAGCGCGATCGCGAGCTGCTCCTTCACGCGCTCCTGGCCGACGAAGTCGGCGAGCGACTGCGGCCGCAGCGAGCGGTCGAGCTCGTCCTCGCCCCCGTCGAGGACGACCGGAGCCAGGAGGCCGCTCACGCCGCCTGCCTCAGCGCCAGCCGGACGCGCTCCTCGACCGGCAGGTCGGGGTCGACCTCCGCGAGCGCGCGCTCGGCGTCGACGAGCGAATAGCCGAGCTCCACGAGGGCGTCGCGAGCCGTGACGCCGTGCTCTCTCGCCGCCGGCGCGTCGGCGCCGGAGGCCCCGAGCTTCTCCTTCAGCTCGAGCACGATCCGCTCCGCCGTCTTGCGGCCGATGCCGGGGATCGCCTGGAAGCGCGCCGCGTCCTCGAGCGCGATCGCGCGCCGCAGCTCGGCGGCGGGCGACCCGGACACGACGGCCAGGGCGACCTTGGGGCCGACGCCGTTGACGGACAGGAGCTGGACGAACAGCTCCCGCTCGGACGCGTCCGCGAAGCCGTAGAGCTGGAGCGCGTCCTCGCGCACGTGGAGGTACGTGTGCACGGTGAGCTCGTCCCCGCCCTGCCGCGTCGCGGTCGGCGTCGCGTGGACGAGGTAGCCGACGCCGCCGACGTCGAGCACGAGACCCTCGGGCGTCCGCGCCACCGGCCTGCCGCGGAGGCGCGCGATCATCGCGTTCTCCCGCGACGGGTCATCGGGTGGAGGGTACGGCCACGGGCGGACGACTCCTTCGGGCCGCTAGCTCACGGCACGCAGGAGCGGCGGCGCGAGCGCGTGGCAGATCGCGACCGCGAGCGCGTCCGCGGCATGGTGCGGGTGCGGGAGCTCGCGCAGGCCGAGGATCGCCTTCCCCATCCGACCCACCTGCTGCTTGTCGGCGCGACCGTAGCCGCAGACCGCCTGCTTGACCCGCGCGGGTGCGTACTCGGTGCAGTCGACCCCGGCGCCGGCCGCCGCGACGAGCACCGCGCCGCGC
>DATHTC010000524.1:0-5863 GCA_035463735.1 Gaiellaceae bacterium
CAGGTCGTCGTCGCCCCGCTCCTCGCCGACCACGAGGCGGTCGAGGTCGACGACAACGACCTGCGGATCGACACCTACCGAGCGTCGGGGGCCGGCGGCCAGCACGTGAACAAGACGGACTCGGCCGTGCGAATCACCCACCTGCCGACGGGGATCGTCGTCCAGTGCCAGAACGAACGCTCGCAAACGGCCAACAAGGACACGGCCATGAAGGTCCTGCGCTCCCGCCTCGCCGAGCTCCGCGAGGAGGAGCGCGAGACGGAGCTCGCGCGCGAGCGTGGAGCGGCCCAGAACACGGGGTTCGGCAGCCAGATCCGCTCGTACGTGCTCCACCCGTACCAGATGGTCAAGGACCTGCGCACGAACTACGAGGCCGGGAACGCCCAGGGCGTGCTCGACGGCGACCTCGACGGCTTCATCCACGAGTACCTGCTCGCGAAGGCAGCGGGACGAGTGGTCTAGAGGGCCGCGACCGGCTTTGTCAGCAGGGGTCTGGGCTACACTGCGCGAACCTTTTCGGGGATCCGGCGGCTCGTGCCCGCCTCACCTCTATGGATCCACTGCAGGAAGCCACGTTGACCGAGACGCCGACAGCCATCGCTGAGCCGTTCGCCGCGCCGCAGCAGCCCACGGCCGGGCCTGGGCCGTCGGCGATGATCGTGTTCGAGAGCGTGACGAAGGTCTACGAGCCGAGCGTCACCGCGTTGCAGAGCGTGTCGTTCGTGATCGAGAAGGGCGAGTTCGTCTTCATCGTCGGGGCCTCCGGCTCCGGCAAGTCGACGATGATCCGGCTGCTGCTGAAGGAGCTGGAGCCGACGAGTGGCCGCATCGTCGTCGGCGGGCGCGACCTCGGTCGACTGACGGGCTCGAAGGTGCCGCTGCTCCGCCGCAACGTCGGCTGCGTCTTCCAGGACTTCAAGCTGCTCCCGAACCGCACAGCGGCCGAGAACGTCGCCTACGCGCTCAAGGTGCAGGGGGAGGGGCGCAGCTCGATCCGCAACAAGGTGCCCGAAGTGCTCTCGCTCGTGGGCCTCGCGGACAAGATGAACTCGCTCCCCGACGAGCTCTCGGGCGGCGAGCAGCAGCGCGTCTCGATCGCGCGCGCCGTCGTCAACCACCCGCCCCTGCTCATCTGCGACGAGCCCACCGGGAACCTCGACCCGGACACCTCGGTCGGGATCATGCAGCTCCTCTACCGGATCAACCGCGCCGGGACGACGATCCTGATGGTGACCCACGACCGCGAGATGGTCGACAAGATGCGCAAGCGCGTGATCGCGCTCGAGGACGGGCGGCTCGTCCGCGACGAGCGCCGCGGAGGGTACGTCACCGAGTGAACCGGCTCCGGATGGTGCTCGCGGAGTCGCTCCGCTCCCTCACCGCGAACCTCTCGACCACCGTCGCCGCGACGATGACGGTCCTGATCGGGATGTTCCTGCTCGGCCTGTTCATCGCGCTCGGGACGTGGGTGCTGTCGTGGTCCGACCATGCGAAGGAGAAGCTGCGGATCAAGGTCTACATGTGCACCGTCGCCACGTGCCCGCAGGCGGGCGAGGCGACGCCGCAGCAGATCAACCGGGTGCGCATCCGCCTGCTCGACACGCAGGGCGTGAAGGACGTCCGGTTCGTGTCCAAGGAGGACGCGCTCACGATCATGGAGAAGCGGAACCCCGACCTCGTCGAGGGGCTGACGTCCAATCCGTTGCCGAACTCGTTCGAGGTCACGCCCGCGCGCGCCGAGGACGTGAAGGCGGTGTCCGCGTCGATCCGGCAGGCATCGCTGCCCGGAGTGGAGAAGGTGCGCGACGGCGAGAAGGTCGCGGACCGGATCATCCAGGTGGCGACTGCGATCTCGACCTTCTTCCTCGTAGCCGTGGTGGTGCTCGTGGTCGCCTCGACGCTGCTGATCGCGAACACGATCCGGCTGTCGATCTTCTCTCGCCGACGGGAGATCGAGGTGATGAAGCTCGTCGGCGCGACGAACTGGTTCGTGCGCGGCCCGTTCATGATCGAGGGCCTGATCTGCGGCGTCTTCGGCTCGGTCGCCGCCATCGTGCTGCTCCTGCTCGGGAAGGAGCTCGTCGTCCCCGCGATCCTCGGCCGGGTCGAGGCCGGCAGCGAGGTGAGCGCGGTGGCCTTCGCCTGGAACGCGCTCGCGCTGCTCGCGGTCGGGCTCCTGCTCGGCGCCGTCGGCTCCGGCCTGACGCTGCGACGCTTCCTGCGGGTCTAGCCATTCGACCGGCCTACGGTCGCTCGAATGGTTAGGGGCTCTGCGCTCCTTCGGACGCGTCTGGGGACAGTCCCTAGGACTGTCCCCAGACATGGCCGAATCGTGCCGAGTTCGTGACGATTCCTCCACAGGCCGTCGTCGTCGAGCTCCAGCGGCGCGGGAAGCTGCTTCTCGGCGACCCGTACTTCACCCCCGGGACGCCGCTCGTGGTCGACACGAAGGGGGTGCGCGACGCGTCCCACGGCGACCTCGCCGTGCTGCGGCCGGGGCGGGGGCGGGCGCGGCTGGAGCGCGTCCTCGGCAAGGCCGACGACGTCGAGGCGGTGCTGGAGGGACTGCTCGTCCACGAGGGAGAGCGCGGCGGCTTCGAGCCGCACGACCTCCCCGAGCCGACACTCGAGGGGCGCACGGACCTGCGCGACCTCGTCACGTTCACGATCGACCCCGAGACGGCACAGGACTTCGACGACGCGATCTCCGTCGTGCGGGAGGGGGACGGCCTGCGCGCGTGGGTGCACATCGCCGACGTCTCGCACTTCGTTCCCGCGGGCACGCCGCTCGACCGCGGTGCCGCCCGCCGGGCGTTCTCCGTCTACGTGCCGGGACGGGTCGCGCCGATGCTGCCGCCCGAGCTGGCCGACGACGCCTCCAGCCTGCGCCCGCACCTCGACCGGCTCACGCTCACGGTCGAGGTGCCCTTCGACGCGGCGCTGAAGCCCGGCGAGCCGCTCTTCTACCGCTCCGTGATCCGCTCCGACGAGCGCTTCACGTACGGCCGGGTGGAGAAGATCCTGGCCGGCCGCGAGCGCCTCGACGGCCCGCTCGCCGAGGCGCTCCGGCTCGCCGAGCGCCTGACCGTCGAGCTCCGCCGCCGCCGCTTCGCCCGCGGCGCGCTCCGGATCGAGACGCCGGAGCTGAACGTCGCCTTCGACGGGCACGGCGGCGTGGAGCGTGCGTGGTTCGAGGGCGAGCCGCACGCGCACCTGCTCGTTGAGGAGCTGATGATCCTCGCCAACGAGTGCGTCGCCGGCCTCCTCGCCTCTCGGCGGCGCGAGGCGCTCTTCCGCGTCCACGAACGCCCCGACCCGCAGGCGATCGGCCTGCTCGTGGCGAAGCTGGCCGAGCTCGGCGTGCCGACACCGCCCGCGCCCGATCCGGAGGAGATGGGGCCCGCGGACGCGGCGAGGGTCGCCGCCGAGGTGGGCGAGCGTGTGACGGCGTACGTGCGGCAGTCCGGGCGCGGCCGCGAGGCGTTCCCGGCGCTCGTGCTCCGCTCGCTGAAGCAGGCGCGGTACGACCCCGCGAACCTCGGGCACTCGGGGCTCGCGAGCGCCGCCTACTGCCACTTCACCTCGCCGATCCGGCGCTACCCCGACCTCGTCGTCCACCGGGCGCTGCTTCGCGAGCTCGGCGTGGGGGACGACCCGCCGCCGCCCGACCTCGACGACCTCGCCGCGTCCACCTCCGAGCGCGAGCGGCGCGCCGCCGAGATCGAGTACCGCGCCGACGACCTCTGCCTCGCGTGGCTCCTCGAGCGCGTGCTGTTCGAGCGCGGCTGGGAGGCCGAGTTCGAGGGCGAGGTCACCGGGCTCATCGGCTCCGGCCTGTTCGTCCGCTTCGGCGAGGTGTTCGAGGGCTTCCTCCCGTTGAGGCGGCTGGGGGACGACTTCTACGAGCTCGACGCGCTCGCCACGAGGGTGCAGGGGCGGCGCGGCGGACGCGTCCAGCGGCTCGGCGACCCGGTCTCGGTGCGGGTGGCGGACGTCCGTCGCCACGAGGGCAAGGTCGAGCTCGCACCCGCCTAGCAAAACCGAACCGCCCGGAGTACCGTATTCGCCGTCGTGACCGCCGCGAAGGCCGCATTCGCGCTCACGCTCGCGCTCGCCGCGCTCGCCCTCGGCGCGTGCGGCGGCGACGACGACGAGGGTGCGGCCACGACCGCTGGCGGCGCGGTGACCGCCCCCGAGACCACGGGCGGCGACACGGCTGGCGGCGACACCGGCGGGGCCGCGAGCGGCGAGGAGGTCTTCGCCTCCGCCGGCTGCGGGAACTGCCACACGCTCGAGGCCGCCGGATCGTCTGGCTCGGTCGGCCCGAACCTCGACGACCTGCAGCCCGACACAGAACAGGTCGCCGAGCAGGTGAGGAACGGCGGCGGCGGGATGCCCGCGTTCGAGGGGCAGCTGAGCGAGGCCGAGATCGAAGCCGTCGCGGAGTACGTCTCGAGCTCCGCGGGCGGTGGCTCTTCCGCCTCCTCGCGCTACCCGTAGCCTCGGCGGCCGCCGGATCGGCCGGGGTGTGGCCCGCGGCTACGATCGCCCGCATGGCCAGGCCGAAGGGACAGAAGCCGATCGCCGAGAACCGCCGCGCGCGGCACGACTACCAGCTGCTCGAGCGGCTCGAGGCCGGGATCGTGCTCACCGGGACGGAGGTCAAGTCACTGCGCGAGGGGCGAGTGACGCTCGCGCAGGCGTACGCCGACCTGCGCGACGGCGAGGCATGGCTCCACGGCGCCTCGATCGCGGAGTACGCGCAGGGGAACATCGCCAACCACGACCCCGACCGGCCGCGCAAGCTCCTCCTCCACAAGCGGGAGCTCGACTCGCTGATCGGGAAGACGAAGGAGCGCGGGCTCACGATCGTCCCGACGCGCCTCTACTTCAAGGACGGGAAGGTCAAGGTCGAGCTGGCGCTTGCCCGCGGCAAGGAGAAGCTCGACAAGCGGCGCGACATCGCGAAGCGGGACGCCGAGCGCGAGATGGCACGCGCCGTCAAGGCGCGGCGCTGAGCCGGTGCGACCGTCGCGGCTCGCATCCGTTTGCGGCGCGTCCGCAGACGACGACTGTGGATCGTTCGTGACGCTTCCGCGCCGGTGCCAGGCACCGTCACGGAAGTGTGAAACCGTTGCCCCGGCGGGGTTTGCGGCGCGGCGGCGGCTCCTGCGGCGGGCTTACGGTGCCAGGCACCGTAAAGGGAACGCCGGCGCGCGGACGCGTCAGGCGGCCGGGTACGGGTCGCGGGCGGAGTCGCCGCCGCTGACCGTGTCGTAGCTGCCGTTGCCGCAGCTCGGACACGGCGGGAGATGCCTGGTCGAGCCCACCTCGAGCTCGTACCCGCAGCTCGTGCAGCGGTAGGTGCCGGAGCTCACGTCGCTGCCGGCGGGAACGGGATTTGCCATTGCGCTCCCTCCTGGTCGGTCGGTGGCCCTCTCCCTACCGGGTCGGCGCGCGGCGAAAACCCTGCGCCTATCCCCAGAGGGCCTCCTCGACCGAGGCGAGGTCGTGACCGCCTGCGAAGCGGTCGACGAACGGCAGCGCCGCCTGCATGCCGCGCGCGAGCGGCTCGTACATCGGGCTCTCCTTGAGCGGGTTGAGCCAGATCACCCGGTGTGCGAGCCGGGCGAGACGCTCCATCTGCTCTCGCAGCACCTCCGGGTCGCCGACCTCGAGCCCGTCCGAGCAGAGGACGACGACGGCGCCTCGAGCGAGACCGCCGTGACCGTACCGGTCGAGGAAGGTCTTGACCGAGTCGCCGATCCGCGTCCCGCCGTCCCAGTCGAGCACCTCGGCGGCGGCCCGCTCGAGGGCGGCGTTCGGATCGGAGCCTTCGAGCGCACGCGTGACGCGGGTCAGG
>DATHTC010000525.1:0-5942 GCA_035463735.1 Gaiellaceae bacterium
CGCGCGCGCCGCTTTCGGGGCGGGCGCTCCGGCCGTGGTGCCGGGTCATGGCGGGCATGACGTGGTGTGACGGGCGGGATGCGCCCGCTTCGCGGGCTGCGATCCCGCGCGTCCTGTCTTGGGGGAACCTCGCGGTTCCCCCTTGCCGCCTCCCTGCCTCTACCGAGATCCGGTGAGGGACGGCGCGTCGAAGAAGACGCGCTCGCCCTTGAACTTCCGCTTCTCCGGGTCCCAGGGAAAGAAGATCACGACCTTCCACTCGACGCGCTCGCCGGTGCCCGGCTGCCCGAGCCACTCCTCGGCGTGCGTCGCGGCGACGTCCGCCTGCTCGACGACGCCCTGCGGGCCGATGACGATGTCGGTGAGCATGAACTTCACGTCGGGGAACGCCGTCAGCAGCCGGGTGTAGAAGCGCGCCGCGCCCTCGTGGCCCTCCCAGCGGTCGCCCGTCTGGACGAGCTCGTAGACGCAGTCCTCGGTGAGCGTCGAGATCAGCCCCGGCAGGTCCCGGTTGTCCTCCGCGATCGAGTGCGTCTTCCACAGCTCCCGGATCTCGTCGTACTCCTCCTGGCTCACGTCGCGCCGCAGCAGCTCGACGACGGCGTCGTGAGCGGGATGGGTCGTGCTCATCGGCTCCTCCTCCACTGGCTCCAGTAGCGCTCCATAGTCGTGTCACGTGCCGGGTGGAGCGGGTCGTAGGGAATGTAGTTGACCGTCCTCACGATCCAGTCGTGCCGTCCGACGTCGAGCACGTTGACGCACGCCGCCGCCTGCTCGAAGCCGCCGAGGTAGGGCCGCCCGCCGGGCACGAGCGCGTACGACAGGAGCACGCGGTTGATCCCGCCGTGGAGCACCGCGAGGCAGGTGTCCCACTCGCGCGCGAGCAGCCGGTCGAGCGCCGGCTCGACCCGTGCTCGCACCTCGCCGAGCGACTCGCCGCCGAGGAAGCGCTCCTCGTCGCCGGCGATCCGCAGCGCGCCCGTGAACGCGTCCTCGAGCTCCTCCTCCGGGATGTCGTGCAGCCGTCCGCCCTCCCACTCGTTCAGCTCGGCCCAGCGCTCCGGCTCGACGCCGGAGACGATGCGAGCAGTCTCGGCCGTCCGCTCGAGCCCGGTGGCGACGACGAGGTCGAACGCGATCCCCGCGAGGGCGTCGCGCGCCGCGGCGGCCTGGCGCCTCCCCTCGTCGGTGAGTACCACTGTGGCCGGGTTCACAGGATCGCCGTGCTCGTCGAAGTACGCCACCTCGGCGTGGCGCATGAGGTAGAGGCGCCTCCTCAGGAATACCGCTCCAGGTAGCCCGGGTTCGAGATGCGCAGCTTCGCCGCGACGTGCTCCTTCAGCAGCGCGAGATCGTCCTCGCGGACGTCACCCGCGCGCAGACGCGCCGCGAGCGCGGCCGTGTCGAGCTCGGGCACGGGCTCCTCCACGAGCTCGCGGTACGCGATCCCGAGCGCGTTCAGCGCCACCAGGGTGCGGAAGCGGAGCCGAGGATCGTCGACGGTCGGGAGCACCTCGCCGGCGAGGAACTCGGTCACGGCCTCGACGAGCTCCGGCGCGGTCGGGCGGTCGCTCATGCGGCGCGCTCGATCAGGTCGAGGAGCTCGTACTCCATCTCCGCGGCCATCCGCCCGAGGACGGCGTACTCGACGCTCCGGTCCTGTCCGCGGAGGTGGCGGCGCGCCTGCGTGAGGCAGCCGACCGCCCACTTGACGTTCCCGAGCACCTCCCACGCGTCGAGGTCGGCGACGGCCACCTCCCGCC
Organism: Gaiellaceae bacterium; assembly: GCA_035463735.1. Classification (GTDB taxonomy): domain Bacteria; phylum Actinomycetota; class Thermoleophilia; order Gaiellales; family Gaiellaceae; genus DATHTC01. The sequence goes on from DATHTC010000525.1 coordinate 1,764, forward strand.
CCGAGGAGGCCGTGTAGGCCTCGAGGTACGGCTCGAGCGCGCCCACGCCCCCGAGCCGGCGCTCGTCGCGGCCGAAGCGCCAGGCGCGCACGAGCGGCCAGGCCACGTCCTCCAGCGGGTCGCCGACGTGCGCGAACTCCCAGTCGAGCACCGACACGAGCCCCTCCGGCCCGACGGCGACGTTGCCGATCCGCCAGTCGCCGTGGAGGAACACGCGCTCGCCGAAGTCGGGGAGGCGGCCGCGCAGCCACTGGAGCCCGTACTCGATCGCCGGGTGCGGCTCGCCGACGGAGTCGAGCTCCTCCTGGAACCGCTCGAGGACGTCGCCCTGCGTCAGGAACGGCAACGGCGGCACGGCGTGGATGCGGGCGAGCTCCTCCCCCAGCTGCCGCGGAAGCGCAGGCGGCGGGTCGCGCACGATCCGGCGCCCGATCGTCTCCCCCTCCACACGCGCCATCGCGAACGCCTCACGGCCGTCGACGTCGCCGAGGTAGGCGACCGGCTCGGGCACACGCACGCCGGCCTCGTGCATCGCCTGGAGCACGCGGAACTCGTGCTCGAGCGAGAGCGTGTCGCGATGGATCACCCCGGCGAGCGCGCGTCGGACGATCAGCTCGCGGCCGCCGGCCCGCACCGCCCATGCCTCCTTCGACGCGCCCCCGGGCAGCTGCCGCAGCTCCTCCACCGGCCCGAGCGCCGCCTCCAGCGCCTCCTTCACCGAGGTCACAGCACGAGCTCGGCGACGGCGCGCAGCGCCTCGGGCTGGCGCGTCGAGAGGAGCAGCGTCGTCGCGCCGGACTCCCGGAATGCCTCGAGCCGCTCGGCGATCCGCTCCTTCGGACCCACGAGCGCCGCCTCGTCCACGAACGCGTCCGGTACGACCGCCGCCGCGTCGCGCTGGCGGCCGTCGAGGTAGAGACGCTGGATCTCGTCGGCCTCCGCCTCGTACCCGTAGCGGCGGAACAGGTCGTTGTAGAAGTTCTTCCCGCGTGAGCCCATGCCGCCGACGTAGAGCGCGTAGTAGGGCTTCAGCGCGTCGCGCGCGGCCTCGACGTCGTCCAGCAGCACGACCGGGACGCTGGGCGCGACGTCGAACCCGTCTCCGGAGAGGTCGCCGAACACCTCCCGCACCCGCTCGGGGACGAAGAAGATCGGCAGCCAGCCGTCCGCGATCTCGCGGGCGAGCGCGACCGCCTTCGGCCCCATCGCGGCGAGGTAGATCGGGATGTCGGCACGCAGCGGCCGGGCCATCAGCTTCAGCGGCTTGCCCAGGCCGGTGGCGCCGGCCCCGGTGTACGGGACGTCGTAGTGCGCGCCGTGGTGCTCGACGACCTGCCGCGCGAGCGCCGCGCGGACGATCTCGACGTACTCGCGCGTCTTCGCCAGCGGCTTCCCCCACGGCTGCCCGTGCCAGCCCTCGACCACCTGCGGCCCCGACGGCCCGAGGCCGAGCAGCACGCGACCGCCCGAGAGCAGGTCGAGTGTCGCCGCCGTCATCGCCGTCATCGCCGGCGTCCGCGCCGGGATCTGGAGGATCGCGGAGCCGAGCTTGATCCGCTCCGTCGTCGCCCCCAGCCACGCGAGCACGCTCACCGCATCGGTGCCCCACGCCTCGGCCGCCCACGCGGAGTCGAAGCCGAGGCGCTCCGCCTCCTGTGCCAGCTCGATCAGCTCGAGCGGGTTCGTCCCCGGCGGGGCGTACCCCATGTAGAAGCCGAGGCGCACACCTGCGATGCTAACGCCGTGACGGAGACCGTTCTGGTGGGGCAGGAGCGCCGGGCCGCGTACCGGGCGTTCATGGACGAATACGTGTACCCGAACGAGGCGGCGCTCGCGCGGGAGGACGACGACGCGATGGCGCTCGTGGCGGAGCTCCAGGGGAAGGCGAAGGAGGCGGGGCTGTGGGCGCCGCACCTCCCTCCCGAGGCGGGCGGCAGCGGCGAGGGGTTCCTCGACTACGCGCGCCTGAACGAGGAGATCGGCCGCTCCGTCTACGCGCAGCTCGTCTTCGGCTGCCAGGCGCCGGACGCCGGGAACGCCGAGATCCTGTGGCTCTTCGGCACCGACGAGCAGAAGGAGCGGTTCCTCGCTCCGCTGGTCAGCGGCGAGGTCAGGTCGTTCTTCTCGATGACGGAGCCGGAGGTCGCGGGCTCGGACCCGACGCTGCTGCAGACGCGGGCCGTCCGTGACGGCGACGAGTGGGTCATCGACGGGTACAAGTGGTTCTCCTCCGGCGCCGACGGAGCCGCGTTCGGGATCGTTATGGCCGTCACCGATCCCGAGGGCGACCCGCACCGGCGGGCGACGCAGATCCTCGTCCCGGCCGACACGCCGGGTGTCGAGGTCGTGCGGGCCGTGCCGACGATGGGGCACGTGGGGCGCGGCTGGTCGACGCACTGCGAGGTCCGGTACGCGGACGTCCGCGTACCGGTCGAGAACACGCTCGGCGAGCCCGGCGACGGGTTCCTGATCGCGCAGAAGCGGCTCGGCCCCGGTCGCATCCACCACGTGATGCGCTGGCTCGGCCAGATGCAGCGGGCGTTCGAGCTGATGTGCTCGTACGCGCTCGAGCGGGAGGCCTTCGGTTCGCGGCTCGCCGAGAAGCAGACGGTGCAGAACTGGATCGCCGACTCGGCCGCGGAGATTCAGGCGTGCCGGCTGATGACGATGGACGCGGCACGGAAGATCGACGACGGCGAGGACGCGCGCGTCGAGATCTCGCTGATCAAGTTCCACGCCGCGCGCGTGCTGCACGACGTGATCGACCGCGCCGTGCAGGTACACGGGGCGCGCGGACTCACGGACCAGACGCCGCTCGCGGCGATGCTGGCGATGTCGCGCGGCGCCCGCATCTACGACGGCCCGGACGAGGTGCATCGCATGGTCGTCGCCCGGCGCATCCTGAAGTCCTTCGAGCGCGGCGAGCCCTGGCGCTTCTCGTAGCTCGTGGCTCTGAGCCACAAGCTCGCCGTGGCGACGGAAGCGAACGCCGGTCGAGCCGCGCCGCGACTTTGTGGCTCTGAGCCACTAGCTCATTCCGGCGGGCCGGTGTCCGCGCCGGGGACGCGCGGCCCGTCGATCCGGAGCCGCTCCGTGAGCCAGTCGAGCTGGTCGCGGTAAGCCTGCACGTCCAGCTCGTGGCCGGCGGCGTACCAGCGGCGCTCCTTTGGCTCGGGCGCGGCGCTGAAGAGGCGCTCCAGCGCCGCGCGGGGGACGACCTCGTCCTCCCGGCCGGTCTGGAACAGGAGCTCCGACCTCGACCGGGCGACCCAGCGGAGCGGGTCGACGTCGGACAAGAGGCGCCCCGCCTCGGCCCGCAGCCCCGCGGGAAGCTGCGACGTGTACGCGGCGACGGGCTCCGAGCCGCCCGACCAGAGCACGTACGCCGAGATCCGACGCTCGACCCCGGCGAGCACGGCGCCGGAGCGGGCGCCGGCGCTGAAGCCGACGAGGCCGATCCGGCCGTCGTCGACCTGCGGCAGCGAGCGCAGCAGGTCGACGGCGCGGCGCGCGTCCAGGATCCCGCGGACGGCGAGGTCGCGCTCGCTCCGCAGCGCGGCCATCCCGGTTCCCTGCGGCTGCTCGGCGACGAACGGGGAGTCGAGCGTGAGCGCGACGGCGCCGCGGGCCGCCAGCCACGCCGCCATCCCGACGAGCTGCAGCCGGTCGGCCCCCTGGCCGTGGAGGTAGACGACGGCGGGGTACGGCCCCTCGCCCGGCGGGCGCACGAGGTAGGCCTGGACGTCGCCGCCGTCAGCGCCGGCGAAGCGGACGTCGCGCACCTCGAGCCGCGAGCCCTCGTTGACGCGACCGAGGTCGCGGAAGCGGAGCGGCGCCGCCGCGTCGTACGCGAACGGGTCGGAGGGCGCCGCCGGCGCGGTGGTCGTCGCGGCGCTGCTCGTCGTGGTCGGGGCAGCCTCGTCGTCGCCGCCGCAGGCGGCGAGGAGCGCGACGAGCGCGAGGAGGAGAACCGGCCGGCGCACCCGCGCAGGGTACGCGCGGCGCGGGGCTACCCGGCTGCCCGCGCGCTCCGGAAGCCGCGGAGTCGCAGCGAGTTGCTGACGACGAAGACGCTCGAGAACGCCATCGCCGCGGCCGCGACGATCGGGTTCAGCAGACCCGCGACGGCCAGGGGGATCGCCGCCACGTTGTAGGCGAACGCCCAGAAGAGGTTCCCCT
>DATHTC010000526.1:0-3913 GCA_035463735.1 Gaiellaceae bacterium
TTCCCCCGAGAAACGACGCGGGGGATCGCAGCCCGGCGGAGCCGGGCGCATCCCGCCCGTCGCACCACGTCGGCCCCAATGAAGACGCCGCGCAGCCGGAGCGCCCGCCCCGGAAGGGGCGCGCGCGGAGGCCATCGACCACGTTCTCCCAGGTCAGCCTACGAACACGACGCCATGCAGGCCGAAGCGCGCTTCATGCGCGCGAGAGGCCACGGCAACGCCCCACCAACGGGACCCGGTGAAGGAGGGGGCCCGTGGGGGAACCATGGGTTCCCCCACGCTCCTACTGGATCTGGGTCTCGCAGCTCGCGTGGAACGTGTCGGCGCCCGGGCCGCCGATGCACACGTCCGAGCCGGCGTCGCCGCGGAGCGCGTCGTTGCCCGCGCCTCCGACGATGCAGTCGTCCCGGGCCATCCCGCGCAGCGTGTCGTTGCCGGCGGAGCCGAGGACGAGCTCGGCCGCGTTCCCGCCGTTGCCGACGGCGACCGCCGTCAGTGCGAGACTGCCGCAGGCCGCAGGCTTGAGGTCGTCCGGACCGAGGGTGCCGCTCGCGGCGCCGAGGCTCGTCGCCGGCACCGCGTTCGCGCCGGTGAGGCCGGGGACGAGGCCGAGCGCCAGGAGGGCGAGCGCCGCCGACACGAGGCGGACGCGGATCACGGACCGACCCGCTCTCGGAGCGGCGTGACGACGCGCGGCCGCGCGAGCGCGACGACCGTCGTCGGCGCCTCGTCGGCGAGTCGCACGACCGGCTCCGGCCACTGGTCGACGACCCCGTCGGAGTAGCGGTAGAGCACGCCGTGCGCCTCGACGCCGTAGACGCAGCCGACGGGCCTGCTCGCTCGCAGCACGACCGTGTCGAACCGCTCGGCGAGTCGTGCGAGCGCTCCGGCCGCGGCGACCTCGCGGACCTCGCGCGCCGGCGGCATCGCGTCGACGTCGACGAGCCAGGGCGCAAGCAGCGCGCCCGCCGGGTCGCGGTCGCGGCCGCCGTAGAGGACGTAAAGGACCGCGAGCGGGACGCCAGCGAGCGCGACCAGCGCGAGGAGGACGGCCGCGCGCCGTAGGTCCGCGACGGTCGGGCTGGCGGCGCCGAGAGCGACGCGCCTAGGCACGAGCCGCGTGCCGGTGCCCTCCTCGGAGCGGAGCCACGCGGACGCAGTCGCGGTCCCGTCGGCGGCGGGCTCAGGCGGGACCGCCTCGAGCCGGTCCTCGATCAGCCGGAAGGCGTAGCTCGGCCCGAACCTCGTGTCGACCGGATCGTCGCCGACCGCGCCGGTGAGACGCAGCGACGCGGCCACGGTGACGGCGTAGCTCGTCGCGCGCGCGCCGGTCAGCGCCTCGACACGCCGGACGTCCGCGACGAGCCGGCGCAGGTCGAGGGCTCCCTCCAGCGCCGCCGCAGGCGCCGCCACCGGGCGTCTCGGCGCGAGCTCGATCGTGGTCTGCCACCCGTTGTCGCCCTTCACCCGCGCGACGAGGGCTCCGGTGCCGCGCACCTGCACGCTCGCGGCATCGGCCGTGCGGAGGCGGTAGTCCACCCGCATCCGCACGCGCGGCACGAGTCGCGCGTAGAGGGCTTCGCCGGTGGTCACGCGGCCCGAGGGGTAGACGACGGAGGGGCGGGCGTCGACGCCGTAGGAGAGACGCGCGGACTGCGTCCAGCGGCCCGACCACGACGTGCGCTCGTCCGCGGGCGTGGAGTAGGCGACGGCGCCGACCGCGAGCGCGGCGAGCACGAGGACCCCGAGCGCGGCGGTGGCCCGGAGGGCACGCCGCCCCTGCCCGTCGTCGAGCGTGTGGGGTCCTGCCGGCCGCGTCTCCTGCGCCTGCGGCCGCCGGCCGCGCGCGGCGTGGGCGCCGCCGCCGCCCGCGAGGAGGAGGACGAGGACGAGCACCGCGAGCGAGGCGTGCACCGGCTGGCGAATCCACTCGAGCACGGCGCCGACATGTGGCACGTGCAGCCACTCGCGACCGATCACCTCGACCTGCGAGGGCCGCGGGAGGTCAACGTAGTCGTTCGCGTCGCCCTTCAGCTGGAGGCGGTCGCCCGCCTGCGCGACGACCCGGTGCAGCACCGTCTTGCCGAGCTGCGGGTGCCGGTACGCGACGACGTCGCCGACGCGGAGGTGGCCGGAGTCGACGCGCCGCGCGAGCACGAGGTCGCCGGCGTCGTACCGCGGCTCCATGCTGGAGCCGTAGAGGACGACGTACGAGGTGCCGCCGCCGAGGTTCGGCGGCGCGAGCCAGAGCCAGGCCGCGACGAGGGCCGCGACTCCGATCAGACCTCCCGTGATGCGGATCATGCTCCCCTCCTGCCGCAGCCGCACGGGCGAGGCGGCCGGGGAGGCCGCCTCGCGCCAAGTGCTGCTAGCTCGTCGCCACCACCTGCAGCTGGTCGGCCGCCTGCACCGACGCGCCGGTCGTGGCGCAGCTCCAGTTGTTGCCGCCCGCGTTCGTGCAGTCGAACCACGTCGAGCCGCTCGAGACGAGCTTCACCTTCACGGTGCCGGCCGCCGAGTCGAGGGTGAACGCGACCGAGGCGAGGTTGGCCGGGTTCGCCGCGTCGAGCGTGTACGCGACGTTCGTGACCGTGTACCCGCTGATCGCGCCCGAGCCGTCGCCGGCCTTCGAGGCGGGAACGGTGTTCGACGCGGTGAAGGCGTAGGTCGCCGTCGCCAGCGCGACCGCGGCCACCACCGTGCCGATGAGGCGCCGCCGCCGCTTCGTGCCAGTCCTGTTCACGTGCCGTCCTTTCGTCGCATGCCGAGCCAGGGGACCTCCGCCTTCCTCCGTGAAGCCGATATCGGATCCGCACGACCGGCGGGACGACCCCCGCGCGGGGGAGGCCCGTCTCCCCCGTTCGAGGGATGGCAGGGACGCGTCCTCCCGCCGCAGTAGGCTCTCGCCGTGGCCGTGCTCGCGAGCCGGATCGCGCGCGACTCGGAGGAGTTCGCACGGCGGCGCGCCCACATGGAGGAGCTCGTGGCCGAGCTCCGCGAGCGCACGGCGCGCGTCGCGCTCGGCGGCGGCGAGCGGGCGGTCGAGCGCCACCGGTCACGCGGGAAGCTGACGGCGCGCGAGCGGGTCGACCGGCTCGTCGACCCCGGCAGCGCCTTGCTCGAGCTCAATGCCCTGGCGGCGTGGGACGTGTACGACGGCCAAGCGCCGTCGGCCGGGATCGTGACCGGGATCGGGCTCGTCGAGGGCCGGGAGTGCGTGGTCGTCGCCAACGACGCCACCGTCAAGGGCGGCTCGTACTTCCCCCTCACCGTGAAGAAGCACCTCCGCGCGCAGGAGGTGGCGGAGCAGAATCGCCTCCCGTGCCTCTACCTCGTGGACTCCGGCGGCGCGTTCCTGCCGCTCCAGGCCGAGGTCTTCCCCGACCGGGAGCACTTCGGGCGGATCTTCTACAACCAGGCGCGGATGTCCGCGCAGGGCATCCCGCAGGTCGCCGTCGTGATGGGCTCGTGCACGGCCGGCGGCGCCTACGTGCCGGCGATGAGCGACGAGACGGTGATCGTGCGCGGGACGGGCACGATCTTCATCGGCGGGCCCCCACTCGTGAAGGCGGCGACGGGACAGGACGTCACCGCGGAGGAGCTCGGCGGTGCCGAGGTCCACGCCCGGCGCTCCGGCGTGGCAGACCACTACGCCGTCGACGACGAGCACGCACTCGCGCTCGCCCGCCAGATCGTGCGGACGCTCCACCGGCCGCCGAAGGAGGTGCCGTGGGACGTGGCGCCGCCGGAGCCGCCGGCCGTCGACCCGGCCGACCTCTACGGCCTCGTGCCGGAGGACTTCCGGCACCAGGTCGACCCCCGCGAGCTGATCGCCCGCCTCGTCGACGGGTCGCGTTTCGCCGAGTTCAAGCAGCTCTACGGGGAGACGCTCGTGTGCGGGTTCGCGCGCATC